>NZ_FMVA01000012.1:0-177204 GCF_900101425.1 Rhizobium sp. NFACC06-2
CTTGCCCCCTTCAATGCCGATAGCGGCATTCACCGCGGCCAGCGCCATATCCGCGGCGGACGAAAGCGCGTTCGCGATGCCCTCTACATGGCGGCGCTGGTGGCCTACCGGTTAAAGTCGCCATTCGCCCGCATGGTTCAGGCCATGCAGGCCAAAGGCAAACCGTTCAAGGTCATGATCATTGCCATCGCCCGCAAACTGCTCGTCATCGCAAACGCCATGCTCAGGGATAAAACCACATTCCAAGCAGCTTGAAACAACATGCATCAATACAGTTGCCAGCCGACGCGCCTCTGCGCGACGAGAGAGGTCTTTTTCAGCCCAAGGACTTGGGCTGGCTGGATTCCGGCTCAGGGCCGGAATGACGGCAATCAAGCGTGGACTCGATGGAATTACCGCCTTGCGTCCATGCCTTCATACTCATCGATGATATCGATAACATCGCCATCGCATGGAGGCGGGCGGAAAACCGCCCATAAAAAATCGGCGGCGGGATGACCCGCCGCCGAACGAAACGTCGGCACATTCGCGCGTAGAAACCTTGCTTACGAAAAAGCGATCTGCACCTTCATCGCACGGCTGCGGTCCGAGGCGAATTCGAAGGCCGAGATGGCATCGGCGAGATCGACGGTCTGCGTGATGAACGGCTTGACGTCGATCAGGCCCTTGCGCATCAATTCAACGCCGGTGGCGAATTCTTCGTGGAAGCGGAAAGAGCCGCGCAGATCCAGTTCCTTGGCGGTGATCGCCATCATCGGCAGACTCATATCGCCGCCAAGCCCGAGCTGGACGATGATGCCGCGCGGACGAAGCGCCGCAATACCGCCGGCAAGCGCCACGGCGGCGCCAGAGCATTCATAAAGAACATCGAAGGTTCCCTTGTTAGCACTATAGGCGGCAAGCGCATCGGGCTCATCCTTGCTGTTGATGACACGATCCGCACCGGCTTCACGCGCCTTGGCAAGCGTGAAATCGGAAAGATCGGTCGCGACGATCTCGGCCGCGCCGGCACGGCGGGCCGCCAGAATGGACAGGATGCCGATCGGGCCACAGCCGGTGACGAGCACGCGTTTCCCCAGCAAATCCCCGGCGCGGCGCGTGGCATGCAGCGTCACCGCCAGCGGCTCCGCCATGGCCGCCTCGCCGGCGCTGAGCCCATCGGCCGGCACGCATTGCAGGGCGTCGGCCACCAACACCTCACGGAAAGCGCCCTGAATATGTGGGAAAGGCATGGCGCTGCCATAAAAGCGCATGTTGAGGCACTGGTTGTGCAGGCATTCCTGGCAAAAGCGGCAGGTTCGGCATGGGCGGGACGGCGAAACGGCAACCAAACCGCCGACCTTCAGCCCTTCCACGCCCTCGCCCAGTTCTTCGATGGCGGCGGAGACCTCATGGCCGAGCACCATGGGTTCACGAAGCCGCACCGCGCCGAAGCCGCCATGATTGTAATAATGCAGATCGCTGCCGCAAATTCCGCCCCGGACCAGACGAAGCCGCACTTCTCCCGGTCCCGGCGCTTCCTCGGGCCGCTCCTCGATGCGCACATCCTTCGCCCCATGGGCAACAATCGCTCTCATAAATATCTCCCGTTCGACATCGCGCCTGAGCGGCGCGACAAAATAATCCGCATCCCTGTCACCGCCGCCTGCCGCGCATTTGCACGTCGTGCCGCCTCCCCGCCCGGCCGATCCGTACCGAAACCGGGCGTTTAAGCCTTGACATCCTCGTCTGAAAGGGATGAATGTTATCGATAACATAAACATGTATGAATGCAATGTCGAGAGACTGGAGGAAACAGTGGGCCTTAAATTGTTCGATCTTTCCGGCCGCCGCGCCCTGATCACGGGTTCGTCCCAGGGCATCGGCTTCGCGCTGGCGCAAGGGCTGGCGGAAGCAGGAGCGGAAGTGGTGCTGAACGGGCGCGACGAGGCGAAGCTGAAAGCTGCCGCCGCTGGCATCACGGGCGCCAAAACGCTTGCCTTCGACGCTACCGATCATGAAGCGGTGCGCAAGGCCATCGACGGTTTCGAGGCGGAAGTAGGTCCCATCGATATTCTGGTCAACAATGCCGGCATGCAGCACCGCACGCCGCTTGAGGATTTTCCGGCAGATGCCTTCGAGCGCCTGTTGCAGACCAACATCGCCTCGGTCTTCCACGCCGGACAGGCGGCCGCGCGCCACATGATCAGCCGCGGCCGTGGCAAGATCATCAACATCGCCAGCGTTCAGACCGCCCTTGCCCGCCCCGGCATCGCGCCCTACACCGCCACCAAGGGCGCCGTCGGCAACCTGACTAAAGGCATGGCGACGGACTGGGCCAAATACGGCCTGCAATGCAACGCCATCGCACCCGGTTATTTCGATACGCCGCTCAACGCGGCCCTGGTGGCGGACGAGACCTTCTCGGCATGGCTTGAAAAGCGCACGCCCGCCGGTCGCTGGGGCAAGGTCGAAGAGCTTGTCGGCGCCTGCATCTTCCTGTCGTCCGATGCCTCGTCCTTCGTGAACGGACATATTCTCTACGTCGACGGCGGCATCACCGCTTCGCTTTAAAAACACCGAAACCGGATGGCCGGCTGCGGCTGCCATCCGGTTTTGAACCGACGACACCACGACACTTTGGGAGGAGGCCGTGAACACCATGACCGAGAAGAACAAAGTCGCCCTCATCGGCGCCGGCGCCATGGGCGGGGCAATCGGCACACGGCTCATCGAGACCGGAAATCAGCTGACGGTTTTCGATCTGGATGCGGAGAAGGTGGCGGCGCTGACGAGCCTTGGCGCGCAGAGCGCGGGTACGGCGGCGGAAGCGGCTTCGGTTTCCGATGTGGTCATCCTCAGCCTCAATTCGCCGAAAATCGTTCGCATCGCCGTCTTCGGCAAGGATGGCGTCGCGGCGGGGGCGAAGCCCGGCACGCTCATCATCGACATGTCCTCCATCGATCCGGAAGCGACGAAGGAACTGGCGGCCGATGCCGCGGAAAAAGGCCTGCGCTGGGTGGACAGCCCGCTTTCGGGCGGCGCGCCCAAAGCGCTCATCGGGCAATTGACGCTGATGGCCGGCGGCAGCGAAACGGATGTGGCCGATGCCCACCGCGTGCTGCGGCATGTGGCCAGCAATTATACCCACATGGGACCCTGCGGCGCGGGGCAGACGACGAAACTCATCAACCAGGTTCTGTGCGGGCTAAATTTCCTTGCGGTGGCGGAAGCAACGCAGCTTGCGCTGGATGCCGGCGTCGATGCCGCCAAGATCCCGCAGGCGCTGAAGGGCGGCCGCGCCGACAGCGCCATCCTGCAGGAATATATGCCGCGTTATGTGGCGAAGGATTACCGCCGCACCGGCCGCATCGACAATATGGTGAAAGACCTCAACGGCGCGCAGGACCTCGCCCGGCGCACCAACACGGCCATGCCGCTGACAGCGGTTTGCGCCGAGGTGCACCGCATGCTGACGGCGGCCGGGCTGGGTGGGGAGGATCAGGCCGCGCTGATGGAATATTTCAGCGGCGCAAAACGCACCTTTCCGGACTGATTGCCCGGCAGACATGGATGGCAGGAGCTGTTGATACAGCCCTTGCGGGCCCTTAACGGCCATTGCGAAATTGTCCTTCAGCGAAGATGATCGGGCGAATCGGCACGGCAGCTGCCCCGATGACCGCAGACGCTTGCATGCAAAGGACAATTTCCCGATGACACCCTCCACCACAGGCACGGGGATTGCCGGTCTGACCGTTTCTGGAAACGGTTTCACTGCCGAAATCGCTTACGAGGGCGCGACGCTTTTAAGCTGGCGGCCGGTCTCTGCGGATGGCGGCAAAAGTGAAAACCTTGTCGACGGATATTCGACGCCTGCCGAAATACAGTCGCAAAATGGCGTGAGAAACGGCATTCTCGCACCCTTCACCAACCGCATCCCTGATGGTCGGTTCAGTTTTGGCGGGCAGATGCACCACATTGAACCGGTGCTTGCCCATGAAGCCCTCGTCTTCCACGGATTCGCGAGAGCCCTGCCTTTCGCACTTGCCGAGTCTTTCGAGGAAAACGGCGCTCACATTCTCGTCTTCCGCGCCGAAATAGCGCCTGCGGATTTCAAGGGTTATCCCTACCGTCTCGCCATAGAGGTGGAATATCGTTTCGCCGGCCATGGGGTCACCATCGACATACGCGGCGTCAATCGCGATGACCGGCCCCTGCCTTTCGCCGCCGGCTGGCATCCCTATTTCCGGCTGCCCGGCACCACGTCTATCGATGATCTTCTCCTCACGCTGCCCTCGCGAACGGCAATTGAAACAGACGAAGACCTGATCCCCCTGCGAGACCCGCAGGGCGGGATGGTCAAACGGGACGACACCCGCTTTCTCCATGCGCCGCTGGCCGGCCATGTGCTCGATGTCTGCTTCACCGACCTCATCGCATCCGAAAACGGGCTTTACGAAACGAGGCTCGAAAACCGGCACGACGGTTCGAGCCTGACGGTATGGCAGGAGCGCGGGCACATGCATGTCTTCACCGGCGATACGCTCGCCCGCGACAGGCGCCAATCCATCGCGCTCGAACCGGTGGAAACGCCGACCAACGCCTTCAACCAGCCGGAACTCGCGGATGCGATTGCGCTGCAACCGGGCGAGACGCGAAGCTTCCGCTTCGGTGTTCGTTTCGAGACGGGGCGCTGATCAAGGTCCGATGATCGCTCAGATATGTGTCGTCGGCAGCGAAGACGACAGCTTCACGGTCTCCATCGAGATATAGGCGGACATGTCGTAAAGCTCGACGCGGCGCAGGATCTGTTTGTAGATCGTGTCGTAATATTCGACATTCGGCAGCACGAGTTTCAGAATATAGTCGAAATTGCCGGTCAGCCGGTGAACCTCGACGATTTCCGGTATGGTGCTGACGGCGGCATGGAACCGGTCCAGCCAGTCCTCCGCATGCAGGCCGGTTCTCACCAGCAGGAAAACCGTGGTCGGCAGGTTGATCTTGCGCCGGTCGAGCAGCGCCATCGTACCCGTCACATAACCTTCCGCCCGCAGCCGCGTGATGCGGCGCGAACAGGCCGATAGCGACAGCGACACTTCCTCCGCAATGTCGGAGAGCGGCGTTTCTGCATTTTCCTGGAGAATCGCAAGGATTCGGCGGTCGCGATCATCAATCATCGATAAAGAATGCACAGGTTAACGCAACTGCGCAAGAAATTTGCGATCTTTAGATAAAGAGCGCTCCAATTTTGCATCTACGCCGCGAAATCCCTGCAAAAACGCATGCCGTTTTCGCCCAGAGGATGGCATTATTATTTTCAATCAAACTTGATAAGGGAACTCTTATGAAACGCATCGGCCTGATCGGCGGCATGAGCTGGGAATCCACCGCAACCTATTACCGCATGATCAACGAGGCCGTGCGCGACAGCCGCGGCGGGCTGGTCTCGGCAGACATCGTCATGCATTCGCTCGATTTTTCCGAAGTCGTCGCCCTTCAGAAGGCCGATCGCTGGGATGAGGCAGGTGCGCTTCTGGGTGCGGCCGGCGCGCGCCTTGCCAATGCGGGTGCCGATTGCGTGCTGATCTGCACCAACACCATGCATCTGGTCGCGGACACCGTTGAGAAGATGTCCGGCGTGGCGCTGATCGATATCATCGATGAAACCGCCGCAGCCCTGAAGGCGGACGGACGCCGCAAGCCGCTTTTGCTCGCCACCCGCTACACGATGGAACATGGTTTCTACACCGACCGCATGCGCCGCCACGGCGTCGAGGTGGTCGTGCCCGATGCGGAAGACCGGGGTGCAATACACGACATCATCTTCGGCGAACTCTGCCAGGGCGAAATCAAGTCCTGCTCGCGCGAGCGCTATCTCGCGGTCATCGAGAAGGCCCGCGCACTTGGCGTCGATTCCGTCATTCTCGGCTGCACCGAGATTTCGCTGCTGATCGATCCCGATGCCCTGCCGCTGCCGGGTTACGATTCGACCGCCATTCACGCGAAGGCCGCCGTCGGCTTCGCCCTCGGAAACAAGGCCCTGAACAGAGCCGCATGAATGTGTCGCCTCTTTGCCTATTCCGGTAAGCCGGTCTGGCTCGACAGTCTGCTGATCGAGCCGGAAGCATCGCTGGTCAGCCAGTCCATGGCCGCAAGGGAAGCGAAAACCGTCGTCAATGGCGATGGCTGCGGCCTTGGCTGGTATGGCGAACGCGGAACGCCCGGCGTTTTTCGCGATACAAGGCCCGCCTGGTCCGACGCCAATCTGGCGGCGCTTTGCCACCAACTCCGTTCGGGCATGTTCATGGCCCATGTCCGCTCCGCCACGTCAGGCGAAGTGTCCCGCGCGAACTGCCATCCCTTTGCGCATGGGCGATACCTGTTCATGCATAACGGCCAGATCGGCGGTTACGAGCAGATCAGGCGCGATATCGATTCCCTCATCCCCGACGATATCTATGCGTCGCGACGCGGCACCGGCGACAGCGAAGCGATCTTCCTCATCGCCGCCGGGCATGGCCTCGATACCGAGCCGGTTCGCGCCATTTCCACCGCGCTGCGGCTCTGCCAGGAAAAGATGATGGCGGCAGGTGTCTCTTCCGCGCTGCGATTCAGCGCCGTCCTGATGGATGGCGATTGCTTGCATGCCTTCCGCTGGTCGAGCGACGACAAGCCGCCGACACTCTACTGGCGCGGGCTCGATGACGGCATCGCATTGAGTTCCGAACCCTTTTCCTTCGATTGCGCGCCGTGGTGCGCCGTTCCCCCCAATACCAGGGTGACGATCCGCGCCGGCGAGATGGCGATGGAGCCTTTTCTCCTGCCGTAAACAGCGCCACTGGCGATGATCGCAGCCGGTTTTTACACCCGCGCCACGACAGGTCGGCGCGGCGGCAGCGCTGCCCTGTTTATTTTCATTGAATTTTCGCAACCGCGAAGGCTAGTGTGTGATCCGATAGTTCGAAACAGATTTCAGGACCGGTGAACCATTTCAGAAGTATTGCAGCCTCTTCCCCTTTTCCGAGCGATGCCCGGCATCGCAAGGACCAAGAAAATTCGCTGAAGAACGGCGCAGCCAGGGCGATCAATGCCTTCGGCGATCCTTTGGGCGCCGAGAAAAACACTTATTTTTCATTGCGCTAAGCTGTTCAATTTTCCGAAAAAATTGCTGTTGCCACGCCTCCATATCGATGCATAAACTGGCATCAGCAAAGGCAAACCGGATCGACCTCATCAGACCCTCTCCTCCCACCAAGGTGCTGACCGACCAATGATCAATAATCTTAACGCCGCCGATCTTCCCCGTCCCGCCCCGCGCAGTTCCAACCCGGAAATCATGGCGTCGGAAATCATCGAACGCCTCACCTACCGTATCGGCAAGGATGTCAAGGTTGCCAAGCCGCATGACTGGCTGACCGCAACCATCCTCGTCGTGCGCGACCGCATCATCGACAAGTGGATGGAATCCACCCGCAAGGCCTATGCCAACAATTCCAAGCGCGTTTATTATCTGTCGCTCGAATTCCTGATCGGCCGCCTGATGCGCGACGCCATCTCCAATATCGGCCTGATGCACGAAATCCGCGATGCCCTGTCTTCACTCGGCGTCGATCTGGATGTCATCGCCGGGCTGGAGCCGGATGCGGCGCTCGGCAATGGCGGTCTCGGCCGGCTTGCGGCCTGTTTCATGGAATCCATGGCGACCGTCGACATTCCCGCCTATGGCTACGGCATCCGTTACGTGCACGGCCTCTTCCGCCAGCAGATGGCGGACGGATGGCAGGTGGAACTGCCGGAAACCTGGCTGGCGCACGGCAACCCCTGGGAATTCGAGCGCCGCGAAAGCTCCTATGAGATCGGCTTCGGCGGCTCGGTGGAAACCATCGGCGGTTATGAAGATCCGCAACGTTTCGTCTGGAAACCGGCCGAACGCGTGATCGCGATGGCTTACGACACGCCGGTCGTCGGCTGGCGCGGCACCCGCGTTAATACGCTTCGCCTGTGGTCGGCGCAGCCGATCGACCCCATTCTGCTGGCCGCCTTCAATGCCGGCGACCATATCGGCGCCTTGCGCGAAAGCAACAAGGCGGAAAGCCTGACGCGGGTTCTCTACCCCGCCGATGCGACGCCGGCCGGTCAGGAACTGCGCCTGCGGCAGGAGTTCTTCTTCTCCTCCGCCTCGCTGCAGGACATTCTGCGCCGCCATTTGCAGCAATATCCCGATTTCACCTCGCTGCCCGAGAAGGTCTCGATCCAGCTCAACGATACGCATCCGGCCATTTCCATCGCTGAAATGATGCGTCTTCTGTGCGATGTGCACGGGCTGGAATTCGAGGAAGCGTGGAAGATCACGCAGGGCACATTCTCCTATACCAACCACACGCTTCTGCCGGAGGCGCTGGAAAGCTGGCCGGTGCCGCTGCTCGAGCGTCTTCTGCCAAGACATATGCAGATCGTCTATGCGATCAACGCCAATACGCTGGTCTACGCCCGCAAGGAAAAGAAGATGGCGGATCAGCAGATCCGTTCGATCTCGCTGATCGATGAAGGCGGCGAACGTCGCGTGCGCATGGGCAACCTCGCCTTTATCGGCTCGCATTCCATCAACGGCGTTTCCGCCCTTCATACCGACCTGATGAAGGAAACGGTCTTTGCCGACCTGCACAGCCTTTATCCTGAGCGCATCAACAACAAGACCAATGGCATCACACCGCGCCGCTGGCTGATGCAGTGCAATCCGGGCCTCACCAGCCTGCTGCGCGAAGCAATTGGCGACGATTTCCTCGACGATGCGGAAAAGCTCACCGCGCTCGACCGTTTTGCCGACGATGCCGGTTTCCGCGAAAAATTCGCCGAGGTGAAGCGTCTGAACAAGGTGCGGCTTGCCAACACGGTGGCGCAGCGCATGGGCATCCGCGTCGATCCTTCGGCCATGTTCGACATCCAGATCAAGCGTATCCATGAATATAAGCGCCAGCTTCTGAACCTCGTGGAAACGGTCGCGCTTTACGATCAGATCCGTTCCCACCCGGAACTGGATTGGGTGCCGCGCGTTAAGTTCTTCGCAGGCAAGGCGGCGCCGAGTTATCACAACGCGAAGCTGATCATAAAGCTTGCCAACGATATTGCCCGGGTCATCAACAACGATCCGGCCGTGCGCGGGCTTCTGAAAGTGGTGTTTGTTCCGAACTATAACGTCTCGCTTGCGGAAATCATGGTTCCCGCCGCCGATCTTTCCGAACAGATATCGACGGCCGGCATGGAAGCTTCCGGCACCGGCAACATGAAATTCGCACTCAACGGCGCGCTCACCATCGGCACGCTCGATGGCGCCAACGTCGAAATGCGCGATCATGTCGGCGCGGAGAATATCGTCATCTTCGGCATGACGGCGGATGAAGTGGCCAAGGCGCGTGCCGAAGGCCACAATCCCCGCGCGATCATCGAAGGATCGGCCGAGCTGTCGCAGGCGCTGTCTTCCATCGCCTCCGGCGTCTTCTCGCCGGATGACCGCTCCCGTTTCGCTGGCCTGATCGACGGTATCTACAACAGCGACTGGTTCATGGTCGCCGCCGACTTCGACGCCTATGCCAATGCGCAGCGGGAAGTGGACGCGATCTGGAGCGATCCGGACAGCTGGTATGCCAAGACAGTGCGCAACACGGCGCGTATGGGCTGGTTCTCGTCCGACCGGACAATCCGCCAATATGCCACCGAGATCTGGAGAGCCTGATGAAAAAACCGCTCAATTCGGCCGAAGAGAAAAAGACTGGCGACATCACGAAGGCTGAAATCGAGGCGATCAAGAGCGGTTTGCATTCCAATCCCTTTGCCCTTCTCGGCGTTCACGAAACGCCGGAAGGGTTTTCCGCCCGCTGTTTCATTCCGGGCGCCGAGGAGGTTTCCGTCCTGACGCTGGACGGAAATTTCGTGGGCGAATTGAAGCGGCTCGATCCGGATGGCTTTTTCGAAGGCCGGATCGATCTTTCGAAGCGACAGCCTGTGCGGTATCGCGCCAGCCGCGACGATGCCGAATGGGCGGTGACCGACCCCTACAGTTTTGGTCCGGTTCTCGGCCCCATGGACGATTATTTCGTCCGCGAAGGATCGCATCTGCGGCTCTTCGACAGGATGGGCGCGCATCCGCTGAAGCTCGAGGGCGTGGAGGGCTTCCACTTCGCCGTCTGGGCGCCCAATGCGCGGCGTGTTTCCGTCGTCGGCGATTTCAACAATTGGGATGGCCGCCGGCACGTCATGCGGTTCCGCAAGGATACCGGCATCTGGGAAATCTTCGCGCCTGACGTCTATGCCGGCTGTGCCTACAAGTTCGAAATCCTCGGCGCAAACGGCGAGCTTCTGCCGTTGAAGGCAGACCCCTATGCGCGGCGCGCCGAGTTGCGGCCGAAGAACGCCTCCGTTACCGCGCCGGAACTCACCCAGAAATGGGAAGACCAGGCCCACCGGGAACATTGGGCGCAGGTGGACCAGCGCCGCCAGCCGATCAGCATTTACGAAGTGCATGCCGGCTCCTGGCGGCGGCGCGAGGACGGCACGTTCCTGAGCTGGGACGAACTGGCCGCCCAGCTCATTCCCTATTGCACGGATATGGGCTTCACCCATATCGAATTCCTGCCCATCACCGAACATCCCTATGATCCCTCATGGGGTTACCAGACGACCGGGCTTTATGCGCCGTCCGCCCGCTTCGGCGATCCGGAGGGCTTTGCGCGTTTCGTCAATGGCGCGCACAAGGTCGGCATCGGCGTGTTGCTCGACTGGGTTCCGGCGCATTTTCCGACCGACGAGCACGGCTTGCGCTGGTTCGATGGCACCGCGCTTTACGAACATGCCGATCCGCGTCAGGGTTTTCACCCCGACTGGAACACGGCCATCTATAATTTCGGCCGCATCGAGGTGATGTCCTACCTCATCAACAATGCGCTTTATTGGGCCGAGAAATTCCATCTCGACGGCCTGCGCGTGGATGCGGTCGCCTCGATGCTCTATCTCGATTATTCCCGCAAGGAAGGCGAGTGGATCCCCAATGAATATGGCGGGCGGGAAAATCTCGAATCCGTCCGCTTCCTGCAGAAGATGAATTCCCTCGTCTACGGCACCCATCCGGGTGTCATGACCATTGCCGAGGAATCCACCTCCTGGCCGAAAGTATCTCAGCCGGTCCACGAGGGCGGCCTCGGCTTCGGCTTCAAATGGAACATGGGCTTCATGCACGACACGCTGAGTTATTTCTCGCGCGAGCCGGTGCATCGCAAGTTCCACCATCAGGAGCTGACCTTCGGCCTGCTTTACGCCTTCAGCGAAAATTTCGTGCTGCCGCTTTCCCATGACGAGGTGGTGCACGGCAAGGGATCGCTGATCGCCAAGATGTCCGGCGACGACTGGCAGAAATTCGCCAATCTGCGGTCCTATTACGCCTTCATGTGGGGCTATCCCGGCAAGAAGCTGCTCTTCATGGGGCAGGAATTCGCACAATGGAGCGAATGGAGCGAAAAGGGCTCGCTCGACTGGAACCTGCGCCAATATCCGATGCATGAGGGTATGCGCCGCCTCGTGCGCGATCTCAACCTCACCTACCGATCCAAAGCTGCCCTGCACGCCCGTGACTGCGAACCCGAAGGCTTCCGCTGGCTGGTGGTTGACGATCACGAGAACTCCGTCTTCGCCTGGCTGCGCACGGCGCCGGGTGAAAAGCCGGTGGCGGTCATCTGCAATCTGACCCCGGTCTACAGGGAAAATTATTATGTGCCGCTGCCCCAGGCGGGGCGGTGGCGGGAGATTCTCAATACCGACGCCGAAATTTATGGCGGCAGCGGCAAGGGAAATGGCGGACGCGTTCAGGCGGTCGATGCCGGGGGAGACATTGGGACAATGCTCGTTCTGCCGCCACTCGCAACGATCATGCTCGAGCCGGAAAACTGACAGACAGAGAGGGAGGACACCATGTCGGAAAAAAGAGTTCAGCCTTTGGCGCGTGATGCAATGGCCTATGTCCTCGCAGGCGGGAGAGGCAGCCGCCTGAAGGAACTGACGGACCGCCGGGCAAAACCCGCCGTTTATTTTGGCGGCAAGGCGCGTATCATCGATTTTGCGCTTTCCAACGCGCTCAATTCCGGCATTCGCCGCATTGGCGTCGCCACGCAATACAAGGCGCACTCGCTCATCCGCCACCTGCAGCGTGGCTGGGATTTCTTCCGTCCCGAGCGTAACGAAAGCTTCGATATTCTGCCGGCCTCCCAGCGCGTTTCCGAAACGCAATGGTATGAAGGCACGGCCGACGCCGTCTACCAGAACATCGACATCATCGAGCCCTATGCGCCGGAATATATGGTTATCCTCGCCGGCGACCATATCTACAAGATGGACTACGAATACATGCTGCAGCAGCATGTCGATTCCGGCGCCGACGTGACGATCGGCTGCCTTGAAGTGCCGCGCATGGAAGCGACCGGCTTCGGCGTGATGCATGTGAATGAAAAAGACGAGATCATCGATTTCATAGAAAAACCGGCCGATCCGCCGGGCATTCCCGGCAATGAAGGCTTCGCTCTCGCCTCGATGGGCATTTACGTCTTCCACACGAAATTCCTGATGGAAGCCCTGCGCCGCGACGCCGCCGACCCGACTTCCAGCCGCGACTTCGGCAAGGACATCATTCCCTATATCGTCGAGCACGGCAAAGCCGTCGCCCATCGCTTCGCCGATAGCTGCGTGCGTTCGGATTTCGAGCATGGCCCTTACTGGCGCGACGTCGGCACCATCGACGCCTATTGGCAGGCCAATATCGACCTGACCGATGTGGTGCCGGACCTCGATATCTATGACAAGTCCTGGCCGATCTGGACCTATGCGGAAATCACCCCGCCGGCGAAATTCGTGCACGATGACGAGAACCGCCGCGGTTCGGCCGTGTCTTCGGTCGTCTCCGGCGATTGCATCATTTCCGGCGCCTCCCTGCAGCGCAGCCTGCTGTTTACCGGGGTGCGCGCAAATTCATACTCCCGCCTTGAGAATGCCGTAGTACTGCCGAGTGTGAAGATCGGGCGTCATGCCCAGCTCAGCAATGTCGTCATCGACCATGGCGTGGTCATTCCGGAAGGACTGATTGTAGGAGAAGACTCAGAACTGGATGCCAAACGTTTCCGCCGCACCGAAAACGGCATTTGCCTTATCACCCAATCGATGATCGACAAGCTGGACCTGTAGAGCCCATGAATGTCCTTTCGGTTTCATCCGAAATCTATCCCCTGATCAAGACCGGAGGGCTCGCCGACGTTGCCGGCGCGCTCCCCATCGCGCTGGAAGCCCATGGCGTCACGACGCGCACATTGATACCCGGATATCCGGCGGTAAAAGCCGCCGTGACGGACCCCGTCAAATGTTTCGAATTTACCGATCTGCTCGGCGAAAAAGCCGATGTGCTCGAAGTGCGGCATGAGGGGCTCGACCTCCTCATTCTCGATGCGCCCGCCTATTACGAGCGCTCCGGCGGCCCCTATCTCGACCAGACCGGCAAGGATTACCCTGACAACTGGAAGCGTTTCGCGGCGCTGTCGCTGGCTGCGGCCCGCATCGCCGCCGGCGCGCTTCCCGGCTGGCGGCCGGATATGGTGCATGCCCATGACTGGCAAGCCGCCATGGCGCCGGTCTATATGCGTTATGCCGAAACGCCCGAGATTCCGAGCCTTCTCACCATCCACAACATCGCTTTTCAGGGCCAGTTCGGCGCGAATATCTTCAGCAAGCTTGCATTGCCCGCCCATGCCTTCGGCATGGAAGGCATCGAATATTACAACGATGTGAGCTTCCTGAAGGGCGGCTTGCAGACGGCAACGGCGCTCAGCACCGTCAGCCCGTCCTATGCCGAGGAAATCCTCACTCCCCAATTCGGCATGGGCCTGCACGGCGTCATCGGCAGCCGCGCCCATGTGCTGCACGGCATCGTCAACGGCATTGATGCCGATGTCTGGAACCCGGCGACGGACCATCTGATCCACGACAATTATTCGGCCGCCAATCTCAAGAACCGCGCGCTGAACAAGAAGGCTGTCGCCGAACATTTCCGCATCGACGATGATGACAGCCCGCTTTTCTGCATCATCTCCCGCCTCACCTGGCAGAAGGGCATCGACCTTATGGCGGAAGCCGTAGACGAGATCGTTTCCCTCGGCGGTCGTCTGGTGGTGCTGGGCGCCGGCGAAGTGGCGCTGGAAGGCGCGCTTCTGGCGGCGGCATCCCGCCACCATGGCCGCGTCGGCGTTGCTGTCGGTTATAACGAGCCGCTGTCGCATCTGATGCAGGCAGGCTGCGATGCGATCATCATTCCCTCGCGTTTCGAGCCCTGCGGCCTCACCCAGCTTTATGCGCTGCGCTACGGCTGCATTCCGGTCGTCGCCCGCACCGGCGGCCTTGCCGACACGGTGATCGACGCCAACCATGCCGCCATCGCCAATAAATCGGCGACCGGCGTGCAATTTTCACCCGTCACGCTTGATGGTCTGAAACAGGCGATCCGCCGGACCGTCCGTTATTACCACGACCCGAAACTATGGACACAAATGCAGAAACTCGGAATGAAATCCGATGTTTCCTGGGAAAAGAGCGCTGGTCTTTACGCCGCGCTTTACAGCCAGCTTATTTCGAAAGGCCATTGAAACAATGATCAAGACCGTTCAGACGAAGCCCTATCAGGACCAGAAGCCGGGCACATCCGGCCTGCGCAAGAAGGTGCCAGTCTTCGCCCAGGAAAATTACGCAGAGAATTTCATCCAGTCGATCTTCGACGCGCTTGAGGGCTTTCAGGGCCAGACGCTGGTGATCGGCGGCGATGGCCGTTATTACAATCGCGAAGTCATCCAGAAGGCGATCAAGATGGCCGCCGCCGCCGGTTTCGGCAAGGTTCTGGTCGGTCAGGGCGGCATTCTCTCGACGCCTGCCGCCTCCAACGTCATCCGCAAATACAAGGCTTTCGGCGGCATCGTGCTTTCCGCCAGCCACAATCCCGGCGGCCCGAACGAAGATTTCGGCATCAAATACAATATCGGCAATGGCGGCCCCGCACCGGAAAAGATCACCGATGCGATCTATGCCCGCTCGAAGGTCATCGACAGCTATAAAATCTCCGACGCCGCCGATATCGATCTCGACAAGGTGGGCAGCTTCAAGGTGGACGAACTGACGGTCGAGGTGATCGACCCGGTTGCCGATTACGCCGCCCTGATGGAAGAACTGTTCGATTTCGCCGCCATCCGCGCGCTGATCGCCGGCGGTTTCAAGGTCGTGATCGATTCCATGAGCGCCGTCACCGGTCCCTATGCCGTGGAAATCATCGAAAAGCGCCTCGGCGCGCCGAAGGGCTCCGTCCGCAACGCAACGCCGCTGCCGGATTTCGGCGGCCATCATCCCGACCCCAACCTTGTCCACGCCAAGGAGCTTTACGACGACGTCATGAGCCCGGAAGGCCCCGATTTCGGCGCGGCCTCCGATGGCGACGGCGACCGCAACATGGTGGTCGGCAAGGGCATGTTCGTCACCCCGTCCGACAGCCTCGCCATCATCGCCGCCAATGCCAAACTGGCCCCGGGTTATGCCGCCGGCATTTCCGGCATTGCCCGCTCGATGCCGACGAGTGCGGCAGCGGACCGTGTGGCCGAAAAGCTTGGCCTTGGCATGTATGAAACGCCGACCGGCTGGAAATTCTTCGGCAACCTCATGGATGCCGGCAAGGTGACGATCTGCGGCGAAGAAAGCTTCGGCACCGGCTCCAACCATGTGCGCGAAAAGGACGGCCTGTGGGCTGTGCTCTACTGGCTGAACATCGTCGCCGCGCGCAAGGAAAGCGTGAAGGACATCGTCACAAAACACTGGGCCGAATATGGCCGCAACTACTATTCCCGCCATGACTATGAGGAAGTGGATTCGGACGCCGCCAACACGCTGGTCGCCACCCTGCGCGAAAAACTCGCCACGCTTCCCGGCACCAGCTACGGCAATCTGAAGGTCGCAGCGGCGGATGATTTTGCCTATCACGATCCGGTCGATCAGTCGGTCAGCAAAAATCAGGGCATCCGCATCCTGTTCGAAGGCGGTTCGCGCATCGTGCTGCGCCTCTCCGGCACGGGTACTGCGGGCGCCACGCTTCGCCTCTATGTCGAGCGTTACGAGCCGGATGCGGCGCGTCACGGCATCGAAACGCAGGAAGCGCTCGCCGACCTGATTTCCGTTGCCGATACGATCGCCGGCATCAAGGCCCATACCGGCCGTAGTGAGCCGAGCGTTATTACCTGAGGGTTTTGTTCAGTTGCTGGAGAGGCGCAGAATCGAAAAGACGGGAGGCGGCCACAAGGCCGTCTGAGAGTAGTAACAGACCTCTCTCCAAACTCGACGTCATCCTCGGCCTTGTGCCGAGGATCTGCCAACGCATCGTCCAATCAATGCGTAGCAGATGCTGGGGACAGGCCCGAGCATGACGGAGGAGCGGTTTTGGGTTCGCCATTGATCACAGGCGGACGCATACCCGCCTTCCATTACCGGCCACCTTCTAACCTCACGAAGAAGAAACAACTATCCCCCGGAGAGACAGACCATGCAGACACCTTCCGTTTTCCCCAAAGGCGCAATCCAGACGGAAAACGGAACGGAATTCGCGGTCTATTCCCGGCACGCCTCGCAGATCGATCTCTGCCTTTTTGATGCGAAGGGCGAAAAAGAAACGGCGCGTTTGCCGATGACGCGCGGTGAAGATGACGTTCACCGGTTGACCGTCTCCGATGCCGGCCCCCGCACGCGATACGGCTTTCGCGCTCACGGCATTTACGCTCCCGAACACGGCCTCTGGTTCGATCCTGCAAAGCTGCTGCTCGACCCCTATGCCACGGAGATCGACCGCCCCTTCCGTCATGACCCTTCGCTTTATGCTTTTGGCGCGGAAACCGGCGGGATCATGCCGAAGGCGATCCTTTCGCAATATGAGCCGGTCCGGCGTCAACCGCCGCTTTTTGCCGAAGGCGGGCTGATTTACGAACTCGCCGTCAAATCCTTCACCCGGCTGCATCCTGAAGTGCCGGAAGAGATCAGGGGCACCGTTGCCGCACTTGCCCATCCCGCCATTGTCGCGCACCTGAAAAAGATCGGCGTCGATGCGGTGGAGTTGATGCCGATCACCGCCTGGATCGATGAGCGCCACCTGCCGCCGCTCGGCCTTTCCAACGCCTGGGGTTATAATCCCGTTGGCTTCATGGCGCTCGATCCGCGCCTCTGCCCCGGCGGCGTGCGGGAATTGCGGGATACGGTTGCGGTGCTGCATGCGCAAGGCATCGGCGTCATTCTCGATCTGGTCTTCAACCATACGGGCGAAAGCGATATCGAAGGTTCGATCCTGTCGTTGCGCGGGCTCGATAACCTCACCGCCTTTCGCCACCCGCCGGGAAAGCCGGGTGTGCTGGTCAACGATACCGGCACCGGCAACACGGTTGCCTGCGATCATCCCTGTATTCGCCAGCTCATCGTCGATTCCCTCAGGCATTTCGTTCTGAATGCCGGGGTGGACGGCTTCCGCTTCGATCTCGCGCCCGTGCTCGGGCGAACGGCCAATGGCTTCGACATGGCAAGCGAGACGCTCGCGGCCATGCATTCGGACCCCTTGCTTTACGACCGCCTGCTGATCGCCGAACCATGGGATATCGGCCCTGGCGGATATCAGCTTGGCAATTTCCCAGAGAGCTTTCTGGAGTGGAACGACCGCGCCCGCGACGATATGCGCCGCTTCTGGCGCGGCGACGCCGGCACCACCGGGGCGCTGGCCGACGCGCTTTCCGGGTCTTCGCCGATCTTTTCCCGCCATGGCCGCTTAAACAGCCGCAGCGTCAACTTTCTCGCTGCCCATGACGGTTTCACCCTGTTCGATCTCGTCAGCCACGAACACAAGCACAATGAGAAAAACGGCGAGAACAATCGCGACGGCCACAATGAAAACCACTCCTGGAACAATGGTTTCGAAGGCCTGACGGATGACCCTGCCATTGTCGCCGCCCGCATTGCGGATGTGAAGGCGCTGCTTTCCACACTGTTCGTCAGCCGCGGCGTCTTGATGTTGACCGCCGGCGATGAGGGCGGCCGCAGCCAGCATGGCAACAACAACGCCTATTGTCAGGACAATGACATCACCTGGGTCGACTGGTCTTCGCTTGTCCCCGAACTGATCAATCACACGGCATTTCTCGCAGCGCTTCGCAAACGCTTCGGCGTCTTTTCCGAGACCGGCTTCTTTTCCGGCAGCTGCGATGTGACATGGCTTGCGCCGGGCGGGGAGCCCATGACGATTGCGGACTGGGAAAGCCCGAATGGACCCGCCTTCGCCATGGTGCTTTCAACGTCGGACCGGGAAACGGACTACGAGGTCGAGCTTGCGGTTCTCATCAATCGCGGTCGGGAGGTCGTTCCTTTCACGCTGCCCGGAGATGGCTGGCATGCGATCGGCACGGATTTCGGCAATCCCGCCTTCCTGCCCGCCCGTTCCGTGGTGTTTTATCTGCGCAGTTGATCCCTTCGCGTCGCCAGCCGTATAAGTCCCTGGAAACAATGCGGACGAGGTAACATGACAAAAGAAATTGCGCTGGCGGAGATGAAAAATCTGGTCGGCACGGAAATGGGTGTCTCCGACTGGATTACTGTCGATCAGACGATGATTGACGCCTTCGGAAAGGCGACGCTGGACGAACAGTTCATCCACACCGACCCGGAACGCGCCAAAGCGGAAAGCCCCTTTGGCGGCACCATCGCGCATGGATTCCTGACGCTGTCTCTGCTTTCGGCGCTGAATTACGATGCCCTGCCCCGCATTCGCGAACAGACCATGGGCATCAATTACGGTTTCGATGCCGTTCGTTTCGTTACGCCGGTCAAAAGCGGTGCGCGGGTGCGCGGCCGCTTCACGCTGGCGGAGGCGCGTTTTCGCGGCGCGGCCATGTTGATGACGACCTACGACGTGACGGTGGACATCGAAAACGAGAAAAAGCCGGCGCTTACCGCCCGCTGGACCACCATCAGCCAGTTCAACCCGGAGGACAGGCCGGAAGACGCCTGAAACTGCCGTAAGGGAGAGACCGCATGCATGACGAAGCCGTAAGGAATGCGTTTCTCGTGCAGGCAAGAGCCTGCGACAGCCTCGGCTCGCCTTTTACCGCACGGCTCTGCCGCGCCATGGCAGCAAGACTCGACCGCCATACCGAGGTGGGCGAGCGGATCTTGTCCTGGCCCGGCGATGTCGGCCCCTCGGGCGATTCCGTTCCCCTGCGGCTGGCGGGCGCCCTGCATGCGCTCGCCATCGAGGAAAAGATCGCGCCGCTTGCCGATATCCCGCCGGAAGACGAAGAAGCGCTCTGGCAGGCCTGCGCCAGCGCCCTGCGTTTTCATTCCGCCTTCATCCTCGAAAGGTTGAAATCACCGCCGCAGACCAACGAGGTTCGCCGTTCCGCCGTTCTGCTGCCGGGCTTTCTTTCGATTGCGGCACTGACCGGCAAGCCGCTGGTGCTTTCCGAAGTCGGAGCCAGCGCTGGCCTCAACCTGCAATTCGACCGTTACCGATATCGCCTCGGCGACCTCACCTGGGGTGAGCAATCCGATGTTTTCCTGTCACCGGAATGGCGCGGCGACACGCCCGCCCATGAGCGGATCGAGGTTATCGAGCGCGCCGGCTGCGATCTCAACCCGCTCGACCCGTCATCCGCCGAAGATCGCCTGCGGCTGATGTCCTATGTCTGGGCCGACCAGACAGACAGGCTGGAGCGAACCGCCGCCGCCATGCGGATAGCCGTGGGACATGGTCTGCATGTCGAGAAGGCGGACGCGGTCGACTGGCTGAAACGCCGCCTTGCCACGCAATATGCGGGCGCTGTCCACGTCGTCTATCACTCAGTCGCCTGGCAATATCTGCCCGATGGACTGAAACAGGAAGGCGAGGCTGTGATTGCCGAAGCTGGAACCCTCGCCACGCCGGATGCCCCGCTTGCCCGGCTGCAAATGGAGGCGGATGCGACGCCGGGCAGCGCCGCCATTACCCTGCAGATCTGGCCGACCGGCGAGAAACAGGAAATCGGCCGGGCCGATTTCCATGGGCGATGGGTGGAATGGCGGGGCTGGATGGCGGGTTAAACCGCCACGTCCTCAGCCGCTTCCTGCAACAGCCCGCCGACATATTCCGCAAAGGAACGCCAGCATTCCACCCGGAACGTATCGTCCGCCGTGCGCAGCAGCACCACTTCCGCCTTGCCTAAAACGGTGCGCGAGCACGCGCCGACCGGAAACTTTGCGAGAGAAAGATCCTGCGGGCAGCCGGCATTGAGTGCCGCTTCCGCACCGGCACCGGAGACGATGACGGCCGTGTTGCGGTGGGAAACATCGGTTGCAGAAAACAGGCCGGAAACGCCGGCGAGAGCCGCCATCAGGTCGCTCTCGCCCTGATCGATCACCAGCCATTCATCCGGGCCGAGCCACAAAGCGGACCGCAGGCCCGAGGTGACGGAGCTTTTCGGGCGGGCAGGCAGGGCAAGACCGAGCGCTTCCGAAAGTGCCGGCAGGGCACTTTCCCGGGCGCGCAACGAGAGCCGCGAGGCGGAAGCAGCGGGTTTCAGCGAAACGATGGGAGAGCCGCCGTGAAAATCCTCGAGCACGGATTTGCGTTTTGCGTGAAGTTTGTCAGCCATTGAGACGGGCTCCTTCCTTGTCGAGGAAGACCATGTCGGTCACTTCGACGGCAACGGTTTTATCGGCGAGCGGAATATAGAGCGTTTCGCCCATGCGCGCCCTGCCATCCGCCACCAGCGCGAAAGCGATGGAATGGCCGAGATTTTCCGACCAGTAGGCGGAGGTGACATGGCCGAGCATGGTCATTGGTTTCGGCTGGTTCGGATCGACAACGATCTGGCCGCCCTCGTCCGGAACGGTCAGCCGGTCTTTCGTCTTCAGGCCGACAAGCTGTTTGCGGCCGGAGCGCGTGAGATCGGTGCGTTTCAGCCCGCGAATGCCGACGAAATCCGTCTTCTTTTTGGAAACGGCCCAGGCAAGCCCGGCATCGTCAGGCGTCACCGTGCCGTCCGTATCCTGCCCGACGATGATATAGCCCTTTTCCGCACGCAGAATGTGCATGGTCTCGGTGCCATAAAGGCAGCCGCCGACGGCTTCCGCCCTTTCGCGGATCGCCGACCAGACGGCTGCGCCGTAATCGGCCGGAACGTTGATTTCGAAACCGAGTTCGCCGGTGAATGACACGCGGAAGAGCCGCGTCGGCACGCCGCAGAAGGTGCCTTCGGCCACCGCCATATGCGGAAAGGCTTCCGGAGACAAATCAATGCCCTCGACGAAGGGCGCGATAACCTCGCGCGCCTTTGGCCCCTGCACGGCAATAACGGCCCATTGTTCGGTGGCCGAGGTGAGCCAGACATTGAGATCGGGGAATTCGGTCTGGAGATAATCTTCCATATGCTGGAGAACGCGCGGCGCGCCGCCCGTGGTGGTCGTCACATGGAAACGGTCTTCGGCAAGACGCCCGACGACGCCGTCGTCGTAAACGAAACCGTCTTCGCGGGTCATGATGCCGTAACGGCAGCGGCCGGGTTTCAGCGTGTCCCAGGCATTGGTGTAGATGAGGTTCAGGAACTTCGCCGCATCCGGGCCGACCACTTCAATCTTGCCGAGTGTGGAGGCATCGAACACGCCGACGCTTGTCCGAACCGTCTTGCATTCGCGGTTGATCGCCTCATGCATGTCCTCACCCGCCCGCGGGAAAAACCAGGCGCGCTTCCAGTTGCCGACATCCTCGAACACCGCACCGGCCGCAAGCTCTTCCTCGTGCATCGGTGTCTTGCGGGCCGGGTCGAACAGTGCGCCGCGCGAATGGTTGATGAGCGTTCCGAAGGTGACCGGCGTATAGGGCTGGCGGAAGGTGGTGAGACCGACCTTGGGCAAATCCCGGCCAAGCGCCTCCGATGCGATGGCAAGGCCGTGCATATTGGACATCTTGCCCTGATCGGACGCCATGCCATTGGTGGTGAAGCGCTTGATATGCTCGACGGAATGCATGCCTTCGCGCACGGCAAGGCGGATATCCTTGGCGCAGACATCGTGCTGGAAATCGATGAAGGCCTTGACGCCGGTGCCCTCACCCGCGCCTTCGGCCGCACCGATCATGCCACCGGTCCAGGTCCGCGCATTCTCACCGGAAAACTCCACGCCGCCGCCACCGGCAGCCGCAGCCTCGGCAAGCAGCGCGGAAAGATCGTCCGTGCCGTTGCAGGCGCCGATGGAAACACCGTTCTGCACATGGATATCTGGCAGGAAACGCTGGTTAGCCGCGTCAAACTTCAGCTTGCCGCGCGATTGCGAGAAGAGATGCACCGAAGGCGTCCAGCCGGCCGAAACCACAAGCGCATCGATGGCGATCTTGCGCTTGTTGGAGCCGCCATTGCGGCCAACTGTCATGGAAGACACACGCAGGCGGCCGGCGGTATTGTAAACGCTATGGCCCGCCAGCACTTCGATGCCGAGCGCCCGCGCCTCATCCAGCAGGCGCTGATCGGGGTTCTCGCGGCAATCGACGATGGCGGCGATCTTCACCCCGGCCTTCTTCAGATCGAAAGCCGTCTCATAGGCCGAATCATGGGCGGTGTAGACCCCGACATTTTGGCCCACGGCGACGCCGTAATGGTTGAGATAGGTACGTGCAGCCGAGGCCAGCATGATGCCGGGGCGGTCATTATTGGCAAAGACCATGTGGCGTTCGATCGCACCCGCCGCCAGCACGACCTTTTTGGCGCGCACCTGCCACAGCCGCTCGCGTGGCTGGTGTCTGGCGGGCGTGGCGAGATGATCGGTCACCCGCTCGGCCAGCGCCACGAAATTGTGGTTGTAATAACCAAAAGCGGTGGTGCGGGTCAGAACCCGCACATTGGGAAGGGACTTCAGTTCGGCAAAAACCTTCTGCGCCCATTCGTAACCGGGCAGAGCGTCGATGACCGTGCCAGTGTCGAAACGCAGCGCGCCGCCGACTTCGGCATTTTCATCGACCAGAATGACGCTGGCGCCGGTTTTCGCGGCAGCAAGCGCCGCCGTCAGACCAGCAACGCCGGCACCGGCCACCAGCACGTCGCAATGGGCATAACGGCCGGAATAATGATCCGCATCCGGCTCGCTCGGCGCCTTGCCAAGACCGGCGGCGCGGCGGATCAGCGGTTCGTAAACCCTGTGCCAGGCGGCCTTCGGCCACATGAAGGTCTTATAATAAAAACCGGCCGCGAACATCGGCGACAGGAGGTCGTTGATGGCGCTCAGATCGAAGGACAGCGACGGGAAACGGTTCTGCGAGGCGATGATCGCGCCGTCGAACACTTCCTGCACCGTGGCGCGCACATTGGGCTGCTTGCGCAGGCTGTCGCGGGAAACGTCGATCAGCGCATTCGGCTCTTCCGGCCCGGCGGAAAGGAAGCCGCGCGGCCGGTGATATTTGAACGAGCGGCCGATCAGATGCACGCCATTGGCCAGAAGCGCGGAGGCGACCGTGTCCCCCTCCAGCGCCTGATAAATCTTGCCATCGAAGGTGAAGCGCGCGGTTCTGGCCGGGGTGAGACGACCGGCCCCCTTGATACGATAATCGCCGCTCATTGCCCGGCTCCCTTTTCTGCGGCAAGGACCGTCTCAGTATCAGGTTTCGGCTCACCCGCCTTGTAGGTCATCAGGAATTTGTCGCTGACCGAATCGCGGGCGGCGTTGAAGAAGCGGCCGCAGCCGTGAATGTGACGCCAGCGCTCGAAAACGAGGCCCTTGTCATTGTCGCGAATGAAGAAATATTCGGCGAAGGCCTCGTCGGAAATATCGGCGATGTTTTCCGGCCGGGCAATATGGGCTTCGCCCGCCCAGCGGAATTCCAGTTCGGAACGGTCTTCCCCGCAATAGGGGCAATGGATCAGAAGCATCGTCGCTCCACCTAGAGAGAATTTTCCGGAAGCGCTGTTCCGGCGGGTTGGTCACACAGCCGCTTTCCCATGGCTACGAAAGGGGAAAGCCGCTTTAAAAGCTGCTCGAAATTATCGAAAGGGCGTAGCGCCGAGGCCCGGCCCATATTGACGATGGCAACCGCCATCATGTCGGTGTCGATTGCGAAGGGGTAATCCTGCTCGCCATCCTCCTTCTCACCGACAAAATAAACCATCTTGTTCGCGAGACTGGGAGCACAGAGAAGCAGGCCTTTTTCCGCCACGAAAGGCCAGTCTTTCTCACCCTGCATCTTCGCAATCTTCTGGCTGCGAAAATCCCTGGCCTCGGGAATGACGCTGCCGGCGGGCACGGCCACGGCCGCGCCTGATATGTTGATCGCAAGCATGGCCGCCGCCAGCATCAATGCGCCACCGCGGCAGCGGCAGCCTCATCGATAAGACGGCCGGTGCGGAACCGGTCGAGCGTCAGCCCCGCCGCCAGACGATGCGGTTCACCGCGCGCGATGAGATGCGCGAAGAGGTTCGCCGAACCCGGGGTCGCCTTGAAGCCGCCGGTGCCCCAGCCGCAATTGACGAAGAGGTTCTGCACCGGCGTCACGCTCTGGATCGCGGAGCGGTCGGGCGTATTGTCGGTAATGCCGCCCCATTGGCGCATCATCTTGACGCGGCGGAAGATCGGGAACAGCTCGCAGATCGCGTCGAGCGTGTGGGTGATGATCTGCAGGCCGCCGGTCTGGGAATAGGAGTTATATTGATCGGTGCCCGCGCCGATGACCAGCTCGCCCTTGTCGGATTGCGAAATATAGGCGTGGACCGTGTTGGACATCACCACGCAGGGGAAAATCGGCTTCAGCGGCTCCGAAACCAGCGCCTGCAGCGGGTTGGAATGCAGCGGAACGCGCACATCCGCCATTTTCATGATGACGGAGGAATGACCGGCAGCGGAAACGCCGATCTTCTTCGCACCGATGAAACCGCGATTGGTCTCCACACCCGTCACCGCCCCGTCCGGCCCACGGCGAATGCCCGTAACCTCGCAGTTCTGGATGATGTGCACGCCGCGGTCGGAGGCCGCGCGGGCATAACCCCAGGCAACCGCGTCGTGGCGCGCCGTGCCGCCGCGGCGCTGGAGCGCTGCGCCATTGATCGGATACCGCGCATTGCCGGAAATATCGAGCGGCGGGCAATAGGCCTTCGCCTGCTCCGGCGTCAGCCACTCATTGTCTATGCCGTAAAGACGGTTGGCATTGATATGGCGGCTGAAGGATTGCCGGTCATGGATATTGTGCGACAGCATCATCACGCCGCGCGCCGAATACATGACGTTGTAATTGAGATCCTGGCTCAGGCCTTCCCACAGTTTCAGGGAATGCTCGTAAATATCCATGCTCTCTTCATAGAGATAGTTGGAGCGGATGATGGTGGTGTTGCGGCCGGTATTGCCGCCGCCAAGCCAGCCTTTTTCCAGAACTGCGACATTGGTAATGCCGTGTTCCTTGGCAAGATAATAGGCAGCCCCCAGCCCGTGGCCGCCGCCGCCGATGATGATGACATCGTAATCCTTGCGCGGCTCGGGCGAAGCCCATTGCGCATCCCACCCCTTATGACCTCTGAGCGCCTCACGCGCCACGGCAAAAACGGAATATTTGCGCATTCGCAATCTGCTCCTCAAGAACCGGCCAGAAGCCGGAAACATGGCTCCGGCCCTTATCATACACATGGCAAATCGGGATGGGAGGCAATATCCATTTTGCGACGCCGCAATGATTTTGTTTCGACATCGCAGGCAGAATTCCGGGCAAGCCGCATTTTGCTGGGTGATTATGCGCGACCGGCTGGACTTGGCTCAAATGATCTGTTATTGCACGTCACCAATCGCCCGGCTCGACAGCCGAACGAACGATTTTTATTTGCGTGCGAATGCCTTATTCACATAGCAAATTAACCAAACCAAAGGAACGGGATTCACGTGCAGGTACTAGTCCGCGACAATAACGTTGATCAGGCGCTCCGCGCCCTGAAGAAAAAGATGCAGCGCGAAGGCATTTTCCGTGAAATGAAAATGCGCGATTACTACGAAAAGCCCTCCCAGAAGCGCGCCCGCGAAAAGGCTGAAGCCGTTCGCCGCGTTCGCAAGCTGGCACGCAAGCGTGCACAGCGCGAAGGTCTGGTTGCAGGCCCCCGCGCAGGCCGTTAATAGGCCGTCTTTTGGACGTTTTTGAATGCTTGTTGGGCGGGGGCGATCAATTCGCCGCCGCTCTTTGTGTTTGTGGCCGGAGAACGCTCTTGAAAACGACTGTGAGACCGGCCTGCGAGGGAACCCACACCGAATGATCGCTGTCGACGCCTGTGTTGTGAAAAACTCCGATGCCTCAACGCGCCGGGTGCCATTGAAAAACAACAGAGGGTTCCGCGCTTCTCTGGTCGTCTGTACCGTCCTTGCCGGTCTTTCCGGCTGCGCGACATCCAACCAGACGGAAGATGTATTCAGGATCGACCGTGCCCAGGGTTCGCAGGAAAACATCGCCTCGCTCACCTCGGTCATCAACGCCAATCCGCAGGATCCCGAAGGCTATAACGTCCGTGGTTCGGCTTACGGCCGCGCCGGCGACTCGCGCCGCGCCATCGAGGATTTCAACAAGGCGCTGCAGCTCAACCCGCGCTTTTATCAGGCCTATGCCAACCGCGCGCTGGTCTATCGCAACTCCGGGCAGCAGCAGCAGGCCCTGCAGGACTACAACGCCGCCCTGCAAATCAATCCGAGCTACGATGTGGCGCTGATCGGCCGCGGCAATCTTTACCGCCAGTCCGGACGCGTGAACGAAGCCTTCAACGATTTCTCCCGCGCCATCGAGCTTGAAACCACCGATGGACGCGCCTGGCACAATCGCGGCCTGATCTACCAGCTGCGCAACCAGCATGCCCAGGCCATCGAGGACTTCTCCAAGGCAATCTCGCTGTCGTCGACCTCGCCCGAGCCCTATAACGGCCGCGGCCTTTCTTATGTCGCCTTGAACGACGATGAAAACGCCTTCGCCGATTTCAACCACGCCATTTCGCTGGATGGCAATGTGGCGGAATCCTGGGCCAACCAGGCGCTTGTTTATGAGCGTCGCGGCGAGATGGCCAAGGCCGCCAAGTCCTATGGCCATGCAGCCCGGCTCGACCCGAAATACAAGCCCGCACTTGACGGCGTTGCCCGCACACGCGGCGCCGGCGCTTCCTGATCAAACGGGCATGAACAAAAAAGCCGGCAGGTGTGACACCTGCCGGCCTTTTTTATGGAAAACGCTGAGGCCTCAATGGCTGTCTCGGCGCGCCTCGGGCGTGGCGTCAACCGCCCATAATTCCGCCTGCACGGCGTTTTGAAATTCCATGACCTCGCGCCGCATGGCGGCGTCCTCATAGCCAAGCGCCATCAGACGGGCGGCCAGCTCACGGCACTCCCTGCGCCAGAAATCATTCGCCTCCACACCATGCAGCCGGTCCAGCATGGTTGCACATCTTTTTACGTCGGCAATACGGTTCTTTGCCGGAAAGGCGATTACTTCTGAACTCGTTGTCACGCGGGCACCTTGCTCTTGCTGAGGAATCAATACCGACTTTTTAAAGGCGAGATGGTTAACGAAGTCTGCAGAGGGCGTAAGACAGCCGACAAATGGCCGCAAGAGAATGATTTTACGCCTCTCAAAAGCGGGAAATCGCCTGGTAAGGCGGCCCCGATTCGGGGAAGTCATCGATTACCGAGGAATTTACCAATCAAGATTACCGAAATTTCATGCCGCAACCGTTAGAAGAAGTATATGTGTGTTGAAACAGCACCGGTCTCATCGTATATTTCTTGCAAAGAAGAAAAATGCCGCAGCGCAGTCAAAAATGGAGAAATCGTTCTCGGGAGGAGAGCACCATGTATGCACCTCGTGTTTTTTTCAGCATGATCGGTGCATTGCTTACCTTTGCGGTTGCGACATATTTCATCCACGGCTCGTTCTATACGGCATTCATCCAGACCCTCATCTGCGCGGTCATTCTGCAAGTCGGTTATTTCATTGGGATTGTCGTCCTGGTCGCCCGGGAAAAACGGCGGATGCGCGAAACCTTCGCGCGGGACCGTGGCGCCGAGGCAATGCAGGCGGACGCCGTAAAAAGCCCGCCGCCGCACGGTGCGAAACTGACCGATATGTGAGCTTTTACGCAGCTTCATTTATTGCGTCGCAAAAAAATCGCTTGCATCCATACCCGTGACACTTTCTGCTGGCCAAATCCTGACGGTTGGTCAAAGCAGAAGGACAATACATGGTGAGCGGTTCACAGCCCATTTGCGTCATCATCGCTGCGAAAAATGCATCCGAAACGATCGATATCGCCATACGTTCCGCCCTTGTGGAGCCGGAGGTCGGCGAAGTGGTGGTGATCGACGATGGTTCCACCGACACGACAAGCGATGTGGCACATGCGGCGGATGACGGCACGGGCCGTCTGCGGGTCGTCCGATTCGAAGTAAACCGAGGCCCTTCGGCTGCGCGCAACCACGCCATCTCTATTTCATCGGCGCCCCTCATCAGCATTCTCGATGCGGACGACTTCTTTTTCCGGGGCCGTTTCGCCGCCATGCTGGCCGATGACGACTGGGATCTGGTGGCCGACAATATCGCCTTCATCCAGCAATCGGTCCCCGGCGCATCCTCCATGCAGCCTGCCCGCTTCGAGCCGCAGGCGCGGTTTCTGTCGCTGACGGAATTCGTGGAAGGCAATATTTCCAGGCCCGGCGTCGAACGCGGGGAAACCGGGTTTCTGAAGCCGGTCATACGCCGCGCTTTTCTCGACAAACATGCACTGCGTTACGATGACGGCCTGAGGCTCGGCGAAGATTACGAGCTTTACGTGCGGGCGCTGGCCGCCGGCGCGCGTTACAAGGTCATACGTCATTGCGGTTACGGCGCGATCGTGCGCGGCAACTCGCTGAGCGGCCGCCATCGCACCGAAGATCTTCGCCGCTTATATGAGGCGGACAAGGCCATTCTCGCCGGCTGCCGGCTTTCGGCAGAGGAAACGGCGATCCTGCGCGAACATGAAAAACACATCCGCGCCAAATTCGAGCTTCGCCATTTTCTCGATGCGAAAAAGCAGAAGGGCATGGGCGGCGCGCTGAGCCATGCCCTTGCGCGGCTCCCCGCCCTGCCCGCCATCACACGCGGCATCTGGAGCGACAAGACCGCCCGGTTCCGTAAATCGCCGCCGGTGCGGGATGTGCGTTATCTGCTGGACGGTACGCCGGTTTCGTAAGGGCAGCACTGCCGCAAGAACCGCGACAAGTCCGCGTTTCCCTCTTCCGTCATGCCGGTCCCCGGAACAAGCCCGAGGATGATCCGGCATCCAGCCACGGCGCGTCTGCGCCGTGAAAGAGTCTTTCGCGATCAATGACTTGACCGCGCTGGGCCCCAGATCAAGTCCGGGGTGACGGCCTGCGGATGCCCCGCTTTGCCAAACGCATGAGTGCCGCTACACTTTGTCCGTGGCGCGAAAGCAAGCACCGCCGCCGGTTTTATGTAGACCCTCAGAGATAATCCCGCTTCACCGTTTCCAGAACGGCGGCGAAACGCTCCTTGCGCTCTTCCAGCCGGCCATCCGGGCTGAGACGCGGCTCCGCACGGCTTGCCTGCCAGAGCGCCAGTGTGGAAGGTGCTGCCAGCACCTGCTTGGCCAATTTGCGCAATGAGCGGGGCTGCGTTTCCTGCGGCCGCACCAGCACGTCACCCTCATGCGCCGGGCCTTCATGCGCCGGACCGGAACCGGTCTCGGCAATGACGGGGCCAGGCGGCGGCGGGAAGCTCATGCCCCAGAAGCGCGAGCCCTTTTTAGCCGCCTCGGCGCGGGTCGAAACCGGGACGTAGCGCGGCTGATATTCGACACCCACGCTGCCGGCCCAGTCGCTCCATTTGAAGCTGTTGATCGACGGCGAGGTGCTGACCGCGACCCATGGCACGCGGAAGGCATCCGCCAAGATTGCGCCGTGCATGGATTCAGCAACGATGAATTCCGACTGGGCAATGGCGCGGATCACCGCTTTCGCCTCGCCGCGCGGGTCGAGATAGGTCAGTCCCGCCGGTTCGCAGACGGTTTCCCACATGCCGAATTCCGCCGATTCCCAATGCGGAACGAAGGTCTTCTTGTAGAGCTTCGGCAGGCCTTTGAAATCGGGCATCTCGGTGACCATGACGGCCGGATCGACAATGCCCTTTTCAGGCGCGAGCCCCAGCTTGGCGGCGGTTTTTTCGCCGCGCACGCAACGAATATCCCAGAACTCGGTGCTGGTATCCGGCACCGCGCCATAACCATAGCCGCTGCCGATCACCAGCTTGCGCTGCTTTGCGGGCAAAAGAACGTCGTTCAGCACGGTGCCGACGCCAACGAGCATGACGTCGTCATGCACATCGCGCAGGCCCGGAAGCAGAAAATCCCACAGCCACAGGTTGAGATCGTCACCGAAATTTCCATGATGAGATTCCCAGTGGTAAGGTTTCATGAGGTCACTCCTGGGTGAAAAAACATATAAATTCTTGCGGGCGAGAATTCGCTCATCTGGAGCGGACGATTTTTCCAGCACCGAGCTCGAAAGCGGCGCGCAGCAGTGCCGGATCGCGCATCGCCCATTTCAGGAGCAGTCCGAATTCGGGTGCCTTGCGCCGTTTCAGATTGCCCGCCTGGCTCCACAGCGCCTGTTTGCGCGCTGTGTTTTTATAGGAAGCGATGGAGGCGACATCGTCCGGCCGGCGTGAAAAACGCCCCTCCAGCGTATCGAGCGCCACCCAGGTATTGAACTGCTGGCGCAGGAATTCCGGCGAGGTATTGTCGATGCTGTGGAAGATATTGACCCCCATGCCGCGCATCGCGCCGGCGTCGTCACAGAGAAGCGTGCGCTTCGATGCGAGGATGGAATCGCAGAAAAACAGCACGTCTTCCGCCGCCAGACGAAGCGCCGGGTCAAAGCGGATTTTCTCAAAAAGAGCACGGCCGATCACCATGCAGGAGAGATGCAGGAAGCTCCAGTTGCGCAGCATCACACTTGCCAGATCCGGCAGTTCGATCACCAGCGGCTTCTCGGAAAGCCGTGCCGCACCCTCATTCTTCTCCAGCTCGGAAATGGCGAAATGGTAATAAAATTCGTCACTTGCCTGCATGGATGCCCAGTAGCACTCGCCGCCATAGGTCTGAAGCGCAAAGGCCGCATTCTGCAGATGATCGGGTGTCCAGATATCGTCGGAATCAAGAAAGGCGACATAGTCGGTGCCGTCAGGCACATTGTCCAGACCGGTGTTGCGGGCGCCGCCCGGGCCGGCATTGGCCTGTTTAATGACGAGAATCCGGTCTTTCTCCCCCTGCGAAAGTTCCGCAAGTTCCTGATCGATCGGGTATGGCGATTCGTCATCGACGATGACAAGATCGAAATCCTGGTAAGTCTGCGCAAAAACCGATGCGAGTGCACGTCCCAAGACACCGTGCTGCTTTTGGTAGTAGGGAATGACGACAGTAAATCTTGCCATTGTTTCGCCCCTTGCGTTGATCAAGAAGTGTCGGGCCCGATCCTAAAAGCGGCCCCGATGGTATCGGCAACTCCCAACCGGCTTTCCTCCCGCCGGCCTCCAGAAACAGGATGCTTGTATGCCCCCAGCGCCAAATGTAAAGACCATCACCACGAATGTCGGCTGGAGCGTTTTATCAAAAACAGGGACATTCGGGCTTAAATTTGTCACGGTCCCAATTCTCGCAAGACTGCTTTCCCCGGAGGAATTCGGGGTGGTGGCGGTAGGACTAACGGTTGTACAGTTCCTGACGATGATCGCCGGCGCGGGGCTCACCTCTGCCCTCATCGTCGAAAAGGAAGAGGATATGGAAACGATCCATACCGTCTTCTGGGCCAATCTCGCCATCTCCTGCACCATGGCCGCCGTCCTCTACATCTTCGCGGAATTTTTCGGCGGGCTTCTGGGCGCGGTGGAAAGCGCTTACCTGCTGCGCATCATGGCCTTCCTCATTCCGCTGCAGCTTGCCGGCGATGTCGCCTATTCGCTGCTCGCCCGGCGCATGAATTTCAGCAAGGACGCGCTTTGGAGCATGGCGTCGGAAAGCATTGCGGCCATCGTCGCCGTCGCGCTCGCCTTCATGGGCTTCGGCGTCTGGGCGCTGATCATCCAGCTTTTTGCCGCGGCCCTCATTCGGCTTGTCGGGCTTTATGCCGTTTCGCGCTATTGCCCGCGTTTCGTCATGAAACCGCGCCGGCTGGTGCCGCTTCTCGGCTTCAGCTCGGGGCTGATGGGCTCGGAAATCGCCAATTTCGTTACCTTCCAGTCGCCGATGGTGGTCATTGCCCGGCATCTTGGGCTGGCGGATGCTGGCGCCTATTCCGCCTCCAACCGCTTTGCCAGCATTCCCAATCAGGTGGTTCTGTCGGCCGTCATGGGTGTCCTGTTTCCCGCCTTCAGCCGCATGATGGACGATCCGCAGCGCCGGCGCGATGCGCTGATGTTCAGTACGCAGGTGCTGACCGTGCTCCTGGCGCCGATGATGTTCGGCCTCTGGGCCGTGGCGGAGCCGGCCATGCTTGTCATCTTCGGGCAGAACTGGGCCTATGCCTGGCCGGTCCTCGGTCTGCTCGCCCTGTCGAAGGCCATTCTGACGCCATGCAGCACCTTCATCCCCTATCTGAAGGGAGCAGGTTACGGCCGCGTACTGTTCTGGTCGGCAACGATCCGCGCCATCGTCACCACCGTCGCGGTCTGGCTTGCCGCGCTTTATGGCACCCTGATCGACGCGATGGTGTGGCTCTGCATCGTCAATGCGGTAACGCTGGTCGCCTATTCATGGGCCGTGTTCAAGGCAAGCGACACGCCATTTTTCCGTGGCCTCTATGTCAGCAGCCGGCCGATGATCGCGGCGCTGGTGATGGCCGTTGCGGTACGTTATCTGCTTCACCTTCTGGCTGAGCGCGTTCCCAATGCCACGCTTCAGGTTCTCATCGGCGCTGCCGTCGGCGGCGTCATCTATGCGGTGCTGATCCTGCTGACCGAACGGGCGCTGCTGGGGAAAATCCTGGGGATGGTAAAGTCGCGGCGGATGCGCGATACCGCAACCCAAGGTTAGTTCAACCGCAGAAAAACGCGCCTCATTTCCGCCGTTAACCGGCCTTTTCCGCGGTGATTTTCCTCACCGCGGCAGGGCCGGATGGCGGTTCTTTTTGCAGCGCAATATCACGACAAATGACAATTTCACACGGTTGGGCGATTTTTAACGATGGCCGTATTTATAAAAATGCCATTAATTTCAGATATTTGAATTTTTACAGCGACAGGAATGACCGGAACGCCAGACATTCACCCGCAAAATCTAAGCTTGTGTTTTTCCCGCGTCGCCACATTTTATCCCAAAGTCGAAACCAGACTTCCCAGTGCGGGCTTAAGTTCGCTCTGGTTGCAACGCGGCGTGGGTGGACGCCGCCCAATAGGGGTGACTGATGTGACTGTCGATCAGAACCTATCCTCCCGTATCAATTTGATGCGCATATTGCTGATCTCCGGGATCGTGTTCGTCCATGTGCCGCACGATGCCGAAACCAGCCCTTTTCTCGGCCTTTACGGTTTCTTCGACTGGCTGCGGGTTTTCCTCGGCGATGCGCTGTTTCGCATCGGCGTGCCCTGTCTCAGCGCCATTTCCGGCTATCTTCTGTTTCGCCGGGGCATGAGCGGTTTCGATTATCCGGCGACGATCCGTTCCAAGTCAAAAACCGTACTGCTGCCCTTCCTTCTGTGGAACGGCGCGCTGTTTGCGGCCGTATTGCTGATTCAGCTCTTCGATGTCGGCGTGGGGTATTTCCCCGATCTGTGGAATGCGAGCCCGCGTGAAATCATCAGCCACGGAACGGCGCTTGAGGAACTGCCGGTGAATGTGCCGCTTTATTTCCTGCGCGACCTCTTCGTCTGCATCCTGCTGTCGCCGGTGCTCGCCTTTCTGATGCGCCGTTTCGCCCTGCCGACGCTCGCCATTCTGCTCTTCATCACCGCCATGCCAGACCTGACGATTTTCATCGTTCAGAAGAAATCCATCCTTTTCAGCTTCTCGCTCGGCATTGCGCTGGCGCTTCATCGCATCGACGTCAAGGCGCTGGACCCCTATGCCGTGCCGATCATGGCGCTGACCTTTGCCGCCTCGGCCATATTGGCGACGGGACTTTATTTCACCGGCCCGGAATTCACCTTCTGGCTCAACATGTCGCGCAATCTGCTTGCCGTCTTCGGCGCGCTCGGTTTCTGGGCGTCTTCCGCCCTGTTGATCCGCAGCCGCCTTGGTCAGCGGCTTGCCGAAACCGGCAGCCTGAGCTTCTGGATTTTCTGCGCCCATTATCCGCTGCTCGTCATTATGTGGATGGTGTGGAACAAGGGCGGGCCGGATTTCTACCCCGCTTTTTATATCAGCGCCACGCTTTCCGCCTTCGTCATTCTGGTGGTCAGCAATTCCCAGACCCGCAAATACCTGCCGGCCGTCTATGCCGTGCTGACCGGAAGCCGCAGCGGCAAAGGCAAGACGAAGGCCGACTTTGCGGCAAAACGGGCCGCCATGATCGGCCCGCCGACATCCGAAACGCTTTATTCGCAACGACAGAGGTGAACCAATGACAACATTTGTCACCCGCGTTCAGACACGCATTCTTCTCGCCGCAGCCCTTCTGGCTGCTCCCTTTGCGACGCCGGGCCAGGCGCAAGAAGGCAATGGCGCATCCTTCATCGAGAACTTCGATTCCATGGACAGAAGCTTCTGGTACGTTTCCGACGGCTGGAACAATGGCGCGCATCAGAACTGCACCTGGTCGAAGAAACTGGCGACGGTGGAAAACGGCCAGCTGACACTCGGTTTCGAAGAAGCCAAGGCCGGCGACCGCAAATTCGCCTGCGGTGAAATCCAGACCAAGGGGCGCTATCGCTACGGCACCTATGAAGCACGCATGAAGGCCGCCACCGGCTCGGGCCTGAACTCCGCCTTCTTCACCTATATCGGCCCGACCGACAAGAAGCCGCACGATGAAATCGACTTCGAGGTTCTGGGCAAGAACACCGGCAAGGTGCAGCTGAACCAGTATATTTCCGCCAAGGGCGGCAATGAGAAGCTGGTGCCGGTGGAAGGCGGAGCCGATGCCGGCTTCAACGATTACGCCTTCGTCTGGGAACCGCAGCGCCTGCGTTATTACGTCAACGGCAAGCTCGTCCACGAAGTGACCGACGAGACGAAAATCCCTCAGAATGCCCAGAAGATTTTCTTCAGCCTGTGGGGCACTGACACGCTGAAGGACTGGATGGGCAAGTTTTCCTATTCCGGCGCGACGCAGATGGTCGTTGATCGTTTTGCCTTCACGGCGCTCGGCGACAAATGCCAGTTCCCGGAATCCATTGCCTGCGCCCTCAACTGATTTTTTTGAACCAAACCGTCATCCGCGGCGTCTCTGACGCATGAACCAACCGGACCCTTGCATGACCCATGTTCTATATCTCGCGCATGATCTGTCAGACCCCGCCATTCGTCGGCGTGTGCTGACCCTGCTTGCGGGCGGGGCGCGGGTGACGCTGGCGGGCTTCCGGCGCGGACAGAACCGACTGGCGGAGATCGAAGGCGTCGTACCCGTCGTGCTCGGGGAAACCGCCGACGGGCAGTTTCTGCAGCGCATGGCGGCGGTGGCGAAAGCCAGCCTCTCGCTCGGCAAGACATTGAGCGGCATCCCCACCCCCGATGTCATTCTTGCCAGAAATCTGGAAATGCTGGCGCTGGCAAAGCGGGCCATGTCGATCTATGCCGGACAGCCGGCGCTGGTTTACGAGTGTCTCGACATTCACCGCCTGCTTCTCAACACGGGCAAGCCCGGGCAAATGCTGAATGCCGCGCAGCGTTATTTCGCACGCGACGCCAAGCTGCTGATCACCAGCTCTCCGGCCTTCGTGGAGCATTATTTCAAGCCCGTGTCGGGCCTCGACCTTCCCGTCCTGCTGCAGGAAAACAAGGTGCTGGCGCTCGACGCCACCGTTGCCGCCACACCGCAGCCACGCGCGCCCGCCCCCGGCGAGCCGTGGAAAATTGGCTGGTTCGGCGCGCTTCGCTGCCGCAAATCGCTGGAAATCCTTGCCGAATTTGCCCGTCGAATGGAGGGCAAGGTCGAAATCATCCTGCGCGGCCGGCCGGCCTATTCGGAATTTGCCGATTTCGACAGCTTCGTGGCCGCTGCCCCGCATGTGCATTTCCATGGGCCTTACAAGAACCCCGAAGACCTTGCCGCCATCTATAACGAGGTGCAGTTCACCTGGGCGGTCGACTTTTTCGAGGAAGGCCAGAATTCCAGCTGGCTGCTGCCCAACAGGCTTTACGAAGGTTGCCTTTATGGCACCCTGCCGATTGCGCTGGCCGGCACGGAAACCGCACGCTTCATCGAAAAGCGCGATATCGGCTTCGTCCTGCAACATGCCGGCGCTGAGGATCTCACCGCGCTGTTTAACTGGATGAACCCGCAAACCTATGCGGACGCCTTCAACACCCTCTCGGCGCTCGACAGGAAACAATGGCTGACGGACCGCGACGATTGCCGTCAGCTGGTGCAGCACTTGTCCTCTCTCGCCAAATCCGCTTCCGGCCATGCCCGCGAAGCGCAGTTTTCACCCGTGTAGTGCGTAGGGGGCAAATCATGGAAGGTCTTGGTCATTCCGGCATCAGAACGCTGATCGTCATTCCCTGCCTCAATGAGGCGAAGACGATCGAGGGGCTGCTTGTCAAATTCACCGGCGCGATGCAGGGGCGTCTTTTCCGCATCGTGGTTGCCGATGGCGGCAGCACGGATGGAACCCGCGATATCGTTTCCGCCTTTGCGGCGGCGGATGACCGCGTGACGCTTCTTCCCAATCCGAAGCGCATCCAGAGCGCCGGCATCAATCTTGCCGTCGCCACCTTCGGCGAGGATTTCGACTACCTAATCCGCATCGACGCCCATGGCGATTATCCCGATGATTATTGCCAGCGGCTGATCGAGGATGCCGAGCGCACCGGTGCTGATTCCGTCGTCGTCGCCATGGATACCGTCGGCCACGGCCTGTTTCAGAAGGCGACGGCCATCGCCCAGAATTCCAAGCTCGGCAATGGCGGCTCCAAGCACCGCGAAGGCGCGAAAGGCCACTGGATCGACCATGGCCACCACGCGCTGATGCGGATCGCCGCTTTCGATGCGGTGGGCGGTTATGACGAGAGCTTCAGCCATAATGAGGATGCCGAGCTGGATTTCCGGCTGCGCAAATCCGGTTTCCGCATCTGGATGACCGACAAGACCCGCATGACCTATTATCCGCGTGCGAGCGTCATGCCGCTCTTCAGGCAATATCTCGCCTATGGCCGTGGCCGGGCGAAGAACCTCCTGAAACATCGCTCGATCCCGAAAATCCGCCAGATGATCCCGCTTGCCGTGCTGCCGGTTTTCATCTTCGCGCTGCTGTCGCTGGTGCATTGGGCGGCACTTATTCCGCTCGGCCTCTGGATCGCCGCATGTGTGGGTTATGGCTTGTGGATGGCAATAGGTCAGAAAAACCCATACGGCCCGCTCGCCGCCTTTTCGGCAATGGTGATGCATCTGGCCTGGTCCACCGGTTTCTGGCTGGAACTCCTGAAATTCCGGGGAAGAAAGGCTGTCTCATGACCGACAACACCGTCACCCGCCCCCATGATTCGAAAACCGTCGATATCGGCATCTGCACCTACAGACGCCCGGCGCTGGTTGCCACACTTCTGTCACTCTTCGAGCTGGATGTGCCGGAAGGCGTGAAAGTTCGGCTGATTGTTGCCGATAATGACGAGGAGCCAAGCGCCAGGGCAAGCGTCGATCGCCTGCGCGAAACCGCGCCCTTCGAGATCACCTATGTCCATTGCCCGAAATCGAATATTTCGATTGCCCGCAATGCCTGCCTGTCGGAATGCAAGGCGGATTATCTGGCCTTCATCGATGATGACGAGACCGCCCCGCCGCACTGGCTGGCTGCCCTTCTGGAAAAGGCCGATGAAACCGGTGCGGAAACCGTTCTCGGCCCCGTAACGGCGGTTTACCGGGACAATGCGCCGGGCTGGATGAAACGCGGCGATTTCCACTCCACCGTTCCGGTCTGGGTGAACGGCGAGATCATCACCGGCTATACCTGCAACACATTGCTCAAGATGGATGCGCCATCGGTGAAGGGCCGGCGCTTCGCGCTGGCGCTCGGCCAGAGCGGCGGTGAGGACACCCATTTCTTTTCGCATCTTCACGCCGCTGGCGGCCGCATCGTTTTTGCGGAAGATGCCATGCTGTCCGAACCGGTGCCGGAAAATCGCGCAAGCTTCATGTGGCTTGCCAAACGCCGCTTCCGCTCCGGCCAGACCCATGGCCGCGTGCTGGCGGACAGGAAACCCGGTATACGCCGCGTGGTGCAGGTGCTGAAGGCAGGTTCGAAAGTGCTGTATTGCGCCGTCTTCGCCGCCTTGAACGGTTTCAACGCCGTGCGCCGCAACCGTTATGCGCTGCGTGGCGCATTGCATATGGGCTCGATGACCGGCGCCTTCGGCGTGCGTGAAATCCGCCAGTATGGCGCGGTGGAGGCGACCTGATGGAGAACCTTGCCTCGCCGCCCGATATCAGCTTCGTCATCGCCGCCTATAATGCCGCCGATACGATTGAAGCCGCCATTCAAAGCGCACTCGACCAGCAGGGTGTGACGCTGGAAGTGATCGTCGTCGACGACCGCTCCGCCGATGACACCATTGCGCTCGTGGAAGCTATCGCCATCATCGATCCGCGCGTCCGCCTGCTTGCTCTTGCCGAAAACCTCGGTCCGGGTGGTGCACGCAATGCCGGCATCGAAGCCGCGACCGGACGCTGGATCGCTGTGCTCGATTCCGACGATGTCATTCGCCCGGAGCGCTCCGCCTGCATGATGTGCCGAGCGGAAGCCGCCAATGCGGCGATTGCGGTCGATAATCTGGATGTCGTCTATACCGACGGCAGGCCCATGGAGACGATGTTTCCGGAAGAATTTCTGGAGGAACGGCCGGTTCTCACGCTCGAGGATTTCATTTCGTCCAATATCCTGTTCCGCGCCACCTTCAACTTCGGCTACATGAAACCGATGTTCCGGCGCGATTTCCTCAATGTCGAGGAACTGCGCTTCCGCGAGGATATCCGCATCGGCGAGGACTATATCCTGCTCGCCTCGGCGCTCGCCGCCGGCGGTCTCTGCGTCATCGAACCGAAGCCGGGTTATGTCTACAATATCCGCGAAGGCTCGATTTCGCGCGTGCTCGAACTTCATCACGTCGAAGGGATGATGCGGGCGGATCAGGAATTCCTGAGCCATTACACATTGCTGCCGGCAGCCATGGATGCGCAGCAGGCGAGAGCCCGCAGCCTGCGGTTGGCGCATAATTTTTTGACATTGGTGGAAAACATCAAGCGCCGCTCGGTACTCGGCGCCTTGAAAACCACGATAAGGGATCCTGCCGTGCTGGGGCATTTAAGAATGCCCATTGCAGTGCGGCTGAGGAGGCTGCGGGACGCGATGTTCGCGCCTGCAGCGAATACAGGGGTGAAAAGACAGATTTCGTGAAATCGATGCGTGGACGAAATCTGCGCGGGGACTGGGGACAGATCAAACCTTGATGAAGGAGAACGCGATGGACCTGAACAAAACTGTCAGAAAAGCCGTCATTCCCGTAGCTGGCAACGGCACACGGTTTTTGCCCGCCACCAAGGCAATGCCGAAGGAAATGCTGACGATCGTCGATCGTCCGGTCGTGCAATATGCCGTTGACGAGGCCATGCAGGCCGGCATCGAACACATTATTTTCGTGACGAGCCGCAACAAGACCGCCATCGAGGACTATTTCGACAGCGCGCCGGAACTCATCAACACGCTCACCCGCTCCGGCAAGACCGTGCAGGTATTGCAGCTGGAAAAGATGCTGCCCGTTGCCGGCACCGTCAGCTACACGCGCCAGCAGGTGCCGCTCGGTCTCGGCCATGCCGTCTGGTGTGCGCGCGAACTGGTGGGCAAGGAGCCTTTCGCCCTGCTTCTGCCTGACATGGTTTCCTATGGCGCACGCGGCTGCATCGCCGGGCTGATGGAACTTTACGATGAAGTCGGCGGCAATATTCTCGGTGTCGAGGAATGCCTGCCGGAAGAGGTGTCGTCCTATGGCGTCGTCGGCGTCGGCCAGAAGGTCAATCATGGCTTTGCCGTCACCGAAATGGTCGAAAAGCCGGAACCATCCAAGGCGCCTTCGAATTATTACCTGAACGGCCGTTACATCCTGCAGCCGGAAATCTTCGATATTCTCGCCAAACAGGAACGCGGCGCGGGCAATGAAATTCAGCTGACCGATGGCATGAAGCGGCTTGCCGAAAAGCAGTCTTTCCATGCGCAGAAATATAGCGGCCGCACTTTCGACTGCGGCAGCAAGCAGGGCTTCATCGCTGCCAACGTCGCCTTCTCGCTACTGCGCGCGGACATGGAAGCCCAGGTTCTCGCTTCGGTGAAGGAACTGGTGGCGAACCACGAAAGCCGCGTCCAGGCGGCCTGACTTTAATCGCGCCGCCGGGGGAGGCGGCCGGCGCACCAATAACGGGAGGCGGGAAGGCGAGCATGTGTTCGGCTTCCCGCGTACCATTTTAATTCACAAGGTAGGTCCATGCACCACAAGACCTTTAAATCCAACATCGGTTTTCCGGAGTCCGGCAAGGATTCCGATACGTTCATCGACCTCGACCGCCTGTGGGCCGCCGTGGTGCGTCGCGCCAATGTCATTGCCGCTTCGGTCATCGCCGCCGTGGTTCTGGCCGGCCTTTATCTGGTGCTTGCGACCCCCGTTTACACCGCGATGACGCAGGTGCTCCTGGATGAAAGCCTTTCCCGTTATGCGGAAGAGGAATCGCCGGTGCCCGCCGCGCAGATCGTCGACAACCGCATCGCCAGCGCCGTGGAAATCTTGAAATCCAAGGAAATGGCACTGACGGTGGTCGACAAGGCCGGGCTCGATGAGAACGACACCATCGTCAATCCGCCGATGTCGCCGGTCGAACTCGTCAAATCCTCCGTGCGTGGCATTCTCGATCTCGTCCTGCCGGGCGATCCGCCGGTCTCCGAAGCCGCAATCCGCGCTGGACGGCGCGAAAAGGCCGCCGCCGTGCTGCAGCAGTCGCTGACGGTGGAACGTGTCGGCCGCAGCTCGGTCATCGCCATCTCCACCCGCTCGACCGACCGCCAGCTTGCCGCGCAGATCGCCAAGAGCTATGCGCAGGCCTACCTTACCGAACAGCTGAACGCCAATTTCGACGCCAGCGAACGCGCCTCCGTCTGGTTGCAGGAACGCATGACGGACCTCAACCAGCGCGCCCAGGCGGCTGAACTGGCGGTGCAGAAATTCAAGTCGGACAACAACATCGTCTCCTCGCGCGGCGAGCTGATGTCCGAAGGCCAGCTTGCCGACCTGAATGGTCAGCTGATTGCCGCGCAGGCCGATGCCGCGACGGCCTCGGCCCGTTACAACCAGTATAAATCGATCATCGACAGGGGGCCGGATGCGGCCGTCGACAATGCCGTCGTTTCGGCCCGTGACACCGATAATTCGGTCATTCAGGATCTGCGCAAACGCTACATCACCATTTCCGACCGGCAGCAGGGCATCGTCCAGCAATTCGGCGCCGACCACCCGCAGGCGGTTGCGCTGGACGCCGAGAAGAAAGAGGTTTCGCGGCAGATCTATCAGGAACTGCAGCAGCTTACCGGCAGCCTGAAGAACGAATACGACGTCACCAATTCCCGCGTTCAGTCGCTGCGCGACAATATCGACCGGGTGGCAGGCCGCAATTCCGAAGCCAACATCACCATGGTCCAGCTGCGCGAACTCGAGCAGCGGGCAACGGCGCTGCGCACCCTCTACCAGTCCTATCTCGGCCGCTTCGAGGAGGCTTCCCAGAAGCAGTCGCTGCCCATCGCCAAGGCGCGCATCATCTCCGAGGCGGGTCTGCCGACATCGCCTTCCAGCCCGAAAAAGACCATGACCATGGCGCTTTCGGTCGTTCTCGGCCTGATGCTCGGTGGCGGCATCGCAGCGCTTCTCGAATTCCGGGATCGCTTCTTCCACACCGGCAATGATGTGCGTGACAATCTGCGCATGCGTTTTCTGGGTTATCTGCCCTTCATTGGTGAAAGGGGCGTCGAAAACGCCAAGGCGGGCAACAGCGCCGCCACCCCCGGCGGCGAGAACGCCACGCTTGATGAAAGCGGACAGGTCTCGTTCCAGAAAATGCTGCGGCTTGCCGTCGACAGCCCGCGTTCCAGCTTTGCGGAAACGCTCCGCAACGTGAAACTCACGGCGGATGTCGTCATTCAGGAGCGCCAGTGCCGGGTCATCGGCGTCATTTCCTGCCTGCCGAACGAAGGCAAGTCGGTCGTGGCGCTCAATCTCGCCGGGCTGATCGCCTCCACCGGCAAGCGCACGCTGGTGGTGGATGCGGATATCCGCAATCCCGGCCTCAGCCGCATGCTGACGACACGGCAATCCGCCGGCCTCGTCGAAGTGGTGCTCGATGAAGTTCCATGGACGCAGGCGGTGAAGGTGGATACGCGCACGAAAATGGGCATCCTGCCGGTTTCCACCAGCAACCAGTTCGCCCATTCGAGCGAGCTGCTGTCTTCCTCCGGCATGCGCAAGTTCATCGACTCGGCTCGAGAGGCCTGCGATTACATCATCGTCGACCTTGCACCCGTGGTTCCCGTCATAGACGCCAAGGCCTTTGCGCCGCAGGTGGACGGTTTCGTCTTCGTCACCGAATGGGGCAAGACGCCGATCCAGATGGTGCAGAACCTGATGGCCAACGAACCGCAGATCGCCAACAAGACGCTCGGCATCGTGCTGAACAAGACCGACATGACGGAATTGCAGCGTTATGCCGGCCCCGGCGGTTCGGAGCATTATCACGAGAAATTCTCGGCCTATTACGGCGATGCGAAGCCGCCGGTAAAGGAAGATGCGTAATGGTGGAGATTTAACAGGCCGGTTGCATCCACACTCCGTCACCCCGGCCCCGAGCCGGGGTCCAGCCAGCCCAAATCTTTGGGCTGAAAAGAAGTCTTGGCGCCGCGCAGACGCGCGGCGGCTGGATGCCGGATCTAGTCCGGCATGACGGAAGAATCACAAATTCGCCCACTCCACCTATGGCATTGCCCCCTGAAATTGCGCATTTATGGCATGAAGCTAAAATCGCAAGCAGGATCAGTCCCATGCCATCACCCATCGCCTTTGTTTCACGGATGAATGCGGAAACGGAAGCCGTCTGGAAACAGGCGCTGCGCGCCGCAATGCCGCAGGAGGAAATCCTTTCCTTTTCCGAATTGACGGGCGAACAGCGCCGGGCAGTGGATTTCGCCATCGTCGCAAATCCCGATCCGGCCGATATCGCGGCATTGCCGGGCCTGACATGGATTCACAGCCTGTGGGCGGGCGTCGAGCGGCTGGTGCTGGAACTGGGCGATAAGGCACCCCCCATCGTTCGGCTGAAGGACCCGGAGCTTTCGCGCGTGATGGCCGAAGCCGTGCTGGCATGGACCTATTATCTGCAGCGCGACATGCCCGCCTATCGCGAAAACCAAAAAAAGGCGCTCTGGCAGGAGCTGGACTATCGCCACCCCGGTGAGATGACCGTCGGTCTCCTCGGCCTCGGAGCGCTCGGCACGGCTGCGGCGGAGCGCCTCACCCATGCCAGTTTCAACGTTGCAGGCTGGAGCCGTTCGGCCAAGGCGATAGAGGGCGTGGAAACGTTGACCGGCGATGCCGGGCTGCAGGCATTGCTGGAAAAGAGCGACATTCTCGTCTGCCTCATGCCGCTTACCGATGCGACGCGCGGTCTTCTTGATGCCGGCAGCCTTGCCGCAATGAAGCAGGGGGCGGCACTCATCAATTTCGCCCGCGGCGCGGTCATTGTCGCCGACGACCTGATTGCGGCGCTTGATTCCGGCAGGCTTTCGCACGCCGTCCTCGATGTCTTCGAGCAGGAGCCGCTGCCCGCCGCTTCCGCCTTCTGGCAACATCCCAAAGTTACGGTCCTGCCGCATATTTCCGCGCCGACAAGCCGGAAAAGTTCGGCCCGGATCGTGGCCGGCAATGTTCGCACATGGCGGGAAACGGGCGGGCTGCCTGAGACGGTCGACATGGCCCGCGGTTACTGAACCGGCGGCAAGGCGGGCTATTCGGCCGCCACCGACTTGCCCGTATGGGCCTGTTCAACGGCGGAGACGATCTGCTGTTCGTCGTAAGGTTTGGTCAAGAGAACCGCGCTTGCCGGCGCTCCTTCCGGCAAATGGCTGTCGCCGGTCGCAAACACAATGGCAAGCCCCGGCTTGCGGCGCAGGGCCTCCACCGCCAGTTCGCCGCCCTTCATGTCGGGCAGGCCGATGTCGGTGACGAGAACGTCGATCTGGTCCGCTTCGATAGCTTTCAGCGCCTGCGCCGCATTTCCGGCCTCTACGACGGCAAAGCCGCTCTCCGACAGCATCTCCGTCGAATTCATCCGGATCAACTCGTCATCCTCGACCAGAAGAACGCGTATGGACCGGTTTTGATTTTCGACCGCCCTGATCGGCTCGGAAAGTTTGGAAGAGCCCGGAGCCGATGTCGGCCGCGCTCTCGACAGCGAAACCTGCTTGCGGTTGGCGATGACGTGGCGAATGCGCCGCGCCAGCGCTTCGCGCGTATAGGGTTTGGAAAGCAGCTCCACCCCGGCATCCAGCTTGCCGCCATGCACGATGGAGTTTTCGGTGTAACCCGAGGTGAAGAGAACGGCGAGGTTGGGCAGCCGTTCCTGCGCGCGGCGCGCCATTTCCCGGCTTTTCAACGGTCCAGGCATCACCACGTCAGTGAAGATGACATCGATCGGAATGCCGCTTTCCACCACCGTCAAACCGGCCTGCGCATCGCGGGCGGTCAGCACGCGGTAGCCGAGATCGCTCAAGGTCTCGACGACGGTGTTGCGCACTTCCTCGTCATCTTCCACCACAAGAATGGTTTCCGTGCCACCCTCCACGGGGCCGGTCGGCATCACCACTTCCCTGTCCTCATCGGCGGCGGAGCGCGGCAGATACATCTTCACCGTCGTGCCCTGCCCCACCTCGCTATAGATGTTGACATGGCCGCTGGACTGTTTCGCAAAACCATAGACCATCGAAAGCCCAAGGCCGGTGCCCTTGCCTTCCGGTTTTGTCGAGAAGAACGGCTCGAAGACCTTTTCGAGAATTTCCGGCGACATGCCAGAACCCGTATCGGTGACGGCGAGCATCACATATTGCCCCGCCGAAACTTCCGGGTGCTTGCGGGCATAATCGCGGTCGAGAACCGCATTTCCGACCTCGATGGTCAGCTTGCCCTGTCCTTCCATGGCGTCGCGCGCATTGATGGCCAGATTGAGAAGAGCATTCTCCACCTGGTTGGGGTCGGCATAGGTGTTCCAGAGACCGCCCGAGGTGATGACCTCCACCTCGATCGCCTCGCCAAGCGAGCGGCGAAGCAGATCGTCCATGCCGGTTACGAAACGGGCAATGTTGATGACACGCGGCTCCAGCGCCTGGCGGCGGCCGAAGGCCAGAAGCTGGCTGGCCAGCTTTGCGCCGCGATGAACGCCGGCAAGCGCGTTTTCCAGCCGCCGCTCCGCACGTTCATTGCCCATCACATCCTTTGACAGCAATTGCAGATTGCCGGCGATCACCTGTAGCAGATTGTTGAAATCATGCGCCACGCCACCGGTGAGCTGGCCGATGGATTCCATTTTCTGCGCCTGCTGTAGCGCCTTTTCAGTCTGGCGACGCTCGGCCATTTCCGCCTCGACACGCGCCTCGAGGCTCTCGTTCAATTGCCGAAGCTGCTCTTCTGCCCGGATGCGGTGGCGAATTTCGCGCTCGAGATTGCTCGCATGTTCCTTGAGGGTGTTTTCGGCCCGCCGCTGTTCGGTGACATCCGTATGGACACCGACCCATTCGGCAATGGCGCCGGCCTTGTCGAAAATCGGCACGCCACGGATCGCGAAAGTGCGATAGACGCCGTCATGGCGACGCACCCGATGTTCCCAGATATAGGTCGACTTTTCCGCGACCGCTTTGTTCCAGCTGTCGACAGACCCCTGCCTGTCGTCGGGATGAACCGCTTCCGCCCAGCCAAAACCCTGATATTCTTCCGGAGTCTGGCCCGTCAAAGCGCTCCAGGCCGGTTGCTCGCCCAGCATCATTCCTTCGGCGCTGTTGGTCCACAGCACGCCGTGCACGGCATCCACCGCAGCACGGAAGCGACTGTTGCTGATGAGGATTTCCCGCTCCGAGCGCTTGCGCTCCTCGATATCGATGATCAGCACATAGATGCCGTCGATGGAGCCATCGGCAATATAACGCGGAACATAGCGGATTTCGGCGGCGCGCGTGCTGCCGTCCGGTCTGCTGATCACGGTATCCGAAACGATCTTCTCGCCGCCGAGTGCGCGGTCGAGATAGGCCCTGCGGGCCTCGAAAAACGCCTCGCCGACGATTTCCGGAACGCTGCGGCCGATCACGTCCTCTGCGCGCTTGCCGAACCATTCCAGATAGCCGTCATTGGCGAATTTATAAACGTAATCACGGTCGACATATCCGACCAGAATGGGCAGGGCATTGGTAAGCCGGCTCAGTTCCTTGCGGCTCTGTTCCAGCGCCTCCACGGCCTTCACCTTGTCGGTATTTTCAAGCACGGTGCATAAAACGCCGTCTACCGTGCCGCCCTCGTTATAGATCGGCGTGTAGAACAGGTCGAAGATCACCTCTTCCGGCACGCCATGCCGCATCAGCGTCATCGGCTGGTCGCGATAGGCCATGACCTCACCGCGAAAACCGGCTTCGAGAATGCGGCTGTTCCAGTCCCATATTTCCGGCCAGATGCCGGGCACGGTTCCGCCCAGCGCCTGCGGGTGATAATTGCCGGCGATCTCCGCATAGCCGTCATTATAGATCATCACATGATCCCTGCCCCACATCAGCACTTGCGGAATGGGGGAATTGACGACGGAATTGGCTTTCTGCCTCAGATTTTGCGGCCAGTCGCAAATAGGACCGAGCGATGTCTTCGACCAGTCGAAGCGGCGCACAAGCTCACCCGTTTCACCGCCACCGATCGGCCATACCGGCGCAGCAACAAGATTGGTCATTCAACATCACCACAAAAACCGAGAGAAAATCTCCCGTAATACAGAAGAGGATAAAAGTCCAAGAAAACAAAAACTTCCGCTTATTGTTCCCACGCTTTTCAGAAAATTGAAAAAGTTCCATCGCGGCGTAAATGTCGCAAGGCGAATGCTAAACCATCAAACATTTCAGGACCTTCGTGCCAAAAATTTCTCTAATATATCCCTGCGACCCCGCCTTCGTTTGACAATTGGCATCCTCAATACGCCAGAAATTGCCGCAAACGGGATGGCGACAAAGGAATTATTAAGCCTCAATAAGGGCGCTGGCGGTCGCGGTGCCGTCAGCGCCCGGGTCTTCGCCACACCGCGACCAGAGGGAACAACAATGAAAATACTTTTGGGTGCCACAATTCTTTCCGCCGGCTTCGCCTTTTCAGGCGGTGCGGCCTATGCCGCCGACTGTGGAAACGTGACGATCGCCAGCATGAACTGGCAATCCGCCGAAGTCGCCGCCAATCTGGACAAGCTCATTCTCGAAAAGGGCTACGGATGCTCCGCCGAAATCGTCACCGGCGACACCGTGCCGACTTTGACCTCCATGGCCGAAAAAGGCCAGCCGGATATCGCGCCTGAGGCATGGGTCAGCCTGCAGCCGGAAATCGTCAAGCAGGGGCTGGAAGGCGGCAAGGTCGTTGCGGCCGCCAAGATCCTCTCGGACGGCGCGGTCCAGGGCTGGTGGATTCCGAAATATGTCGCCGACGCCAATCCCGATCTCAAGACCATTCCTGATCTCTTCAAACATCCCGAACTCTTCCCCTCGCCCGAAGACAAGTCTAAGGGCGCCGTGTTCAACGGCCCGCAGGGCTGGGGCGGCACTGTCGTCACCGCGCAGCTCTTCAAGGCTTTCGGCGGTGAAAAGGCCGGCTTCACCCTCGTCGACACCGGCTCCGCCGCAGGTCTCGACGGTTCCATAGCCAAGGCTTATGAAGCCAAGCAGCCATGGGTCGGTTATTATTGGGCACCCACCTCGCTGCTCGGCAAATACGAGATGGTAAAGCTCGAATTCGGAACGGACTATGATGCGGCAGAATGGAAGCGCTGCACATCCGTCGCCGACTGCGCCGACCCGAAGCCGAACGCATGGCAGGTGGACGACGTGCAGACGCTGGTCAGCAAGTCCTTTGCCGATCGTGCCGGCCCCGCCATGGACTATCTCAACAAGCGCGCCTGGACCAACGCGACCGTCAACAAGCTGATCGCCTGGATGACGGATAACCAGGCGACAGGTGAAGACGGCGCCAAGCATTTCCTGAAGGAAAACGAAGCGCTGTGGACGGGCTGGGTATCTCCTGACGTCGCGGAAAAGATAAAGGCCGCGCTTTAAAAGCCGGCCCCTGCATATCTGCCCGGCAAACGGCGTCCGCCAGCGGCGACGCCGCGCCCGCATCGGCCCTGGAATGCCTCCCGGCTTTCCGGTGGCGATGCGCCGGTTCAACAGAGCGTTCCGGCCTGCATCCTGACGGATGCGCGGCGCTCTGACGATTTTACTCCCGGAGCGCGGAGGATATCGATCCCCGCCTCCGGTTCGTCATGGAGAACAGGATATGGAATGGCTTTTCAAATTTCCGACCATGAATGACGATGCTCTGCGCGCGCTGAAAAAAGTCATCGACGAGGGGTTCCGGGCTTTCACCCGAACCTATGGCGGCGCAATCGAGGGGTTGTTTACTCCCCTTCAGAGCTTCCTCATCTGGGCGGAAAGGCTTTTGATCGGCGCACCCTGGCCGGTCGTTATTCTTATTGTCGGCGCGCTTGCCTGGTTCGGCAGCCGCAGCGCCACCATTGTTTCGCTCTGTTGCGGCATTCTCTTCGCCATCGGCTGGTTCGGCATGTGGGAAGACACGATGAAGACGGTCTCGATGATCTTCGTCTGCGCCGTGCTGTCCATCGTCGTCGGCCTGCCCATCGGCATCGCCATGGCGCGCTCCAACCGCCTGCAGAGCGTGGTCAATCCCGTTCTCGACGTGATGCAGACGATGCCGAGTTTCGTCTATCTCATTCCCGTCGTCATGCTGCTCGGCATCGGCCGCGTGCCCGGCGTCATCGCCGTTGTCATCTACGCCATTCCGCCGATGATCCGGCTTACCAATCTCGGCATCCGCATGGTCGACCGCGACGTGCTGGAGGCTGCCGATGCCTTCGGCTCTTCGAAGCGCCAGAAGCTTTTCAAAGTGCAGCTGCCGCTGGCGCTGCCCACCATCATGGCCGGCATCAACCAGACCATCATGATGGCGCTCGCCATGGTCGTCATCGCCTCCATGATCGGCGTTCAGGGCCTCGGTCAGCCGGTGCTGAAGGCGATCGCCAACCAGTATTTCACGCTCGGCGTGTTCAACGGGCTTGCCATCGTCGGCATCGCCATCATCTTCGACCGCATCAGCCAGGCCTATGGCCTTCGCCTGCAAAAACACCGGGAAGTGGCGCATGGCTAGTCAATCGATCGAAATTCGCAGCCTCTACAAGATTTTCGGCCCCAAGGCGGGAGACTATGTCGAAACCGTCAAGGCCGGCATGTCAAAGGTGGATCTCAACGCCAAACATGGCCATGTGCTCGGCCTGCGCGATATCAACATCACCATGCCGGGCGGGCAGATCACCGTTATCATGGGCCTTTCCGGCTCGGGCAAATCGACACTGATCCGCCACGTCAACCGGCTGATCGACCCGACCGCCGGCGAAATCCTCTATGGCGGCACGGACGTGTGTCGCCTCAACGAAGCGGATCTGCTGGAATTCCGCCGCCACAAGACGGCGATGGTGTTCCAGAAATTCGGGCTGCTGCCACACCGCAACGTGCTGCAAAACGTCGTCTATGGCCTCGAGGTGCAGGGCGTCGACAAACGCGAGCGCGAAGAAAGGGCGGAAGTCTGGATCAGGCGCGTCGGGCTGGAGGGTTTCTCCAACCATTATCCGAACCAGCTCTCAGGCGGCATGCAGCAGCGTGTTGGTCTGGCGCGGGCGCTCACCAACAATGCCGAAATCCTGTTGATGGACGAGGCCTATTCGGCGCTCGATCCACTCATTCGCGTCGATATGCAGACGGTGCTGCTGGAACTGCAGAAGGAACTGAAGAAGACCGTGGTCTTCATCACCCACGATCTCGACGAAGCGCTGCGGCTCGGCGACAAGATCGCCATCCTGCGCGATGGCGAAATCATCCAGCAGGGCACGGCGGCCGAAATCGTCATGTCGCCCGCCGACACCTATATCGAGGCCTTCGTGGAGGAGGTCAATCGCGGCCGGGTCATTCGCCTCGGCGCCATCGTCCAGCCGGAATTTTCCGGCCAGTCGCGGCTTCAGCTCGATGCGGATATGACGGTCGAAGAGGGCCTGCGTGCGCTCGTCCGGGAAAATGTCAGCAGCGCCACAGTCGTCGGTGAAAACGGCAAACCGCTTGGCGCCGTCACCACCGATGCCATCATGCGCTGCCTCGTCAGAACCGCATATGGTGAGGAAGCAGGCGCGGCTGAACGCTTGTCAGGCTAAGCTTTCAAGCCACGCGGCCATGCCCTTTGCGGCGGCCTTGCCGGTTGCGAAACAGGCGGTCAAGAGATAACCGCCGGTCGGCGCTTCCCAATCCAGCATTTCCCCGGCAGCAAATATGCCGGGGAGCTTTTCCAGCATGTAGTTTTCATCAAGGCCGCTCCACGCGACGCCACCGGCAGATGAAATTGCCTCGGCAATCGGTCTCGTCCGCAAAAGCGGTATCTCTGCATGTTTTATTCTCGCGGCGACGAACTCATCCGGCATGGCCGCGATATCGGGAAAGATTTCCCGCAGAATCCCGACCTTCACCGCCGATAAGCCGGCCGCCTTGCGCATGCGGTTTGCAAAACTCTCCTTGCGCCCGAGCTTCGCCAGATCGCGGCTGAGGCGTTCCACCGTACGTCCCGGCGCAAGATCGATTGCGAGCGACACTTTGCCCGCCTCTTCCAGCCGGTCGCGTAGCGCGGCGGAATGGGCATAGATCACGCTGCCCTCAATACCATGCTTCGTGATGACGAATTCGCCCTGAAAGGCTCCGGCCGGCGAAATGGTGACGGTGGATTTCATCGCTTCACCGGCAAAACGCGCGCGGAAGATATCGCTCCAGTCAACGTCGAAACCGCAATTGGCGGGGCGGAACGGGGAAAGCGCCACGCCTCTCTCCGCCAGCGCCGGAACCCATGCGGCATCGGAGCCGAGACGCGGCCAGCTTGCGCCGCCGAGCGCCAGAAGAACGGCATCGGCCTTGATAGTGATCTCGCCCTCCGGTGTCGCGAAAACCAGATGCTCGCCGGAAAAACCCGTCCAGCGATGCCGCGTCCTGATGGTCACCCCCTGCGCCTCCAGCCGGGCGAGCCATGCCCGCAGCAGCGGCGAGGCCTTCATGACGGTGGGAAACACCCGGCCCGAAGTGCCGACGAAAGTTTCCTGCCCCAGCCCCTGCGCCCAGTCGCGCAGCATATCCGGCGTAAAATCATCGAGAGCGGCGCGCAGTCTCGGTTCCGCATCGCCGAACCGGTGACGGAAGCTGTCATAGTCTTCGGCATGGGTGATGTTGAGGCCGGATTTTCCGGCCATCAGCAATTTACGCGCCACAGTCGGCATCGCCTCAAACACCGTCACGGCATGACCTGCGGCCGAAAGCATCTCGGCCGCCATCAGCCCCGCCGGTCCGCCGCCGATAATCGCGACCTGCCTCGCCTCGCTCAAAACCTTCTCCATCGCCATCTTCGCCATTGCGAGCCTTATACCGATTTCCGCATGCGAATATATGCGATATTGAAACGCCCATGTTCACGCTCGACCGCCCCGTCACCTTTTCGCAGGATATCAAGAAAAGCCGCTTCATCGCCTTTGCCGCGCCGGTGACCGGCGAAGAGGATGCGAAAAACTTTCTTGCGGCGCATTCCGATCCGGATGCCAACCATAATTGCTGGGCCTGGCGAAGCGGCCAGACCTATCGTTTCAGCGATGACGGCGAGCCTTCGGGCACGGCCGGAAAACCGATCCTTCAGGCTATCGACGGCCAGGCGCTGGACAATGTCGCCGTTCTCGTCATCCGCTGGTTCGGCGGCATTCTCCTCGGCAGCGGCGGGCTGATGCGCGCCTATGGCGGCACGGCAGCCGCCTGCCTGCGGCTTGGCGAGACGTCACCGGTCATCGCTTATGTCAGCGCGACGCTGAGCTGCCCTTTCTCCGATCTGGCGCTTGTGAAATCACGCCTTTCCGCCACCCAGAACCTGCGTCTGGAAAGGGAGGATTTCACCGGCACCGGCGCGGATATGCTGCTCTCGGTTCCGGCCGAGGATGCCGAACGGCTCACCCGTCTTCTCAGCGACCTGACCAGTGGGCGCGTCAATTTGCATATTCCCGACTAGAGTTTTTTCGCTTTTCTTCGAATCGCGAAAAAACTCTAACTCTTTGCTTTGGCGCATTTCCGGACGGAAAACCGGGGTCCACTTTTCCTGGAAATGCTCTAGCGCCTGTCCGAATGCGCAATTCGTGCTAAGGAAGCGACATGTCTCCAGAGCTTTCCAACCCCGTCTATCATCCGCCACTCGAACCCTGGCTCACCATCGTGCACCGCGACGACGATCTTCTGGTGCTCGACAAGCCAAGCGGGCTTTTATCGGTGCCGGGGCGCGATCCCGCGCTTTCCGACAGCCTGATGACGCGTGTGCAGAAACAGTTTCCGAAAGCGCTGATGATCAACCGGCTGGACAAGGACACCTCCGGCATCGTGCTGATGTCCCTGAACCGCAAGGCGCATGCGGCGATTGCATCGCAGTTTGAAAGCCGCCAGACGCGCAAATCCTATGTCGCCATTGTCTGGGGAGAGGTTGCCGGAGAAGCGGGGGAAGTGGACCTGCCGCTCGCCATCGATCCCGAAAACAAGCCCCGCCACCGGGTCGACCACGAGAACGGCAAGCCGGCGCAGAGCCTTTGGCGGGTGCTGGAACGATTTCCGCTTCCGGCAACGCGGCTGGCGCTGACCCCGCTTACCGGCCGTACCCACCAATTACGGGTGCATATGAAGGCGCTCGGCCATCCGATCCTCGGCGATGAATTTTATGCCGAAGGCGAAGCGCTCGCCGCTGCGCCGCGCCTGATGCTACATGCGCAGGAGGTCGGGTTCCGCCATCCCGATGGCCGTGACGTCACCTATACCGTCCCCTGCCCCTTCTGAGGTCCAAGATGAAGGAACAAAACGAAAGCTTCGTGGTGGATTTTGTCGGCGGCGCGGTCGGGCACCGTTTCCGCTCCGGCGAAGGGCGCGGGCAGGCCCTGCCGAAAGCTGCGGGTTTCACCAAAGGCCGCACGCCAAAGATCGTCGATGCCACGGCCGGACTCGGGCGGGATGCCTTTCTGCTTGCCTCGCTCGGCGCGGAGGTGACCCTCATCGAACGCTCGCCGGACATGCATGCTCACCTTGCCGATGGCATTCGCCGTGCACTGGCAGCAGGCGGCGCTTATGCCGAGGCGGCAGCGCGCATGACGCTGCTCCACGGTGACTCCCGATATCTGCTGAAGGAGCTTTCACCGGAGGTGGTGATTGTCGACCCCATGCATCCGCCGCGCCACAACACGGCGCTGGTGAAAAAGGAGATGCGGGTGCTGAGAGAACTGGTTGGCGCCGACCCGGATCAGGTAGAGTTGATGGAGGCTGCGCTGGAGAATGCGACGAAGCGGGTGGTTCTGAAATGGCCCCTGCGCGCCGAGCCGATGCCCGGCATCCGCAAGCCTTCACATCAGATAATGGGCAAGAACACCCGTTATGATGTCTTCATGATCTTCGGAAAATCTCTCGACGACGAGGAATGATCAGCGGAAGGTAGGCTTGCGCTGCGCATTCATCAAAAGCTCATGCCGCGAGGCGAACTCGCCGAACAGTTTTCGGAGCCGGGTCTCCTCGGCCTTGTCCAGCCGGTAACGCCGGCAGAATTCCGCAACGTTGAGGATCGGCTTGGTTCTGTTCCCGTCAATGGTCTTGTTGTCGATGATCTGCATGGCGTCCTCCGTATAACAGAGGCCAAACGTCGCTTACGCCTTGCGGTTCCTTATGAATTCGCATGGATGAGAAAAGAGCGTGCCGCCTGCACACGGAGTGATCAAGTTTTCTTGAAACTATCGCAGGAAACGAAATCCTCCCCAAATGGTTCTCTGCCTGATGTAAACCATGGAAGGGAGACCCATGTTCCATAACAACCGATTTCTGAGTTCGACGATCCTGTGTGCACTGCTCGCCGTGCCGCTCGCCGGTATCGCACAGGCCCAGACCCCGGCCGCCGAAACGAAACGGCCGAATGCGCCGGATCAGAAACCGGCCTTTGAGGGTCAGACCCGCGCGCCGCAGGCCGCCACCCAGCCAAGCGTCGAAAAAACCGTGATCGCGGACGGCCTGCCGCATCTATGGTCGATGGAGTTTCTGCCCGATGGCCGCATGATCGTCGCGGCCAAGGAAGGCGCCATCCATATCGTCGCCGACGGCCAGGCCGGCCCGGCGATCGCGGGCGTGCCTGAGGTGGCATCCGACGGACAGGGCGGCCTTCTCGACATCGCGCTGGCTCCCGATTTCGAAACATCGCGCACCATCTTCTTCTCCTTCTCCGAACCGCGCGATGGCGGCAACGGCACGTCGGTAGCCTCGGCGAAACTGACCGAGGAGGGCGGCGCGGCAAAGCTGGACGATGTCTCAGTGATTTTCCGCCAGATGCCGACCTATGACGGCGACAAACATTTCGGCTCCCGCCTCGTTTTCGGGCCGAATAACGAGCTTTACGTCACGGTCGGAGAACGTTCCGATTCAAAGCCGCGCGTGCAGGCGCAGGACCTGTCGAGCGGGCTTGGCAAGGTCTTCCGCATCGATACACAGGGCAAGGCCTTTGAAGGCAATCCCTTCGCCAGCCAGCAGAACGCCCTCCCCGAAATCTGGAGCTATGGCCACCGCAACCTGCAGGCTGCGGCACTTGATGGCGAGGGCAGGCTCTGGACGGTAGAGCACGGGCCAAAGGGCGGCGATGAGCTGAACCTGCCGAAAGCCGGCCTGAACTACGGCTGGCCAGTCATCACCTATGGCGTCGAATATAGCGGAAGGTCGGTTGGCGAAGGCGTTACCGCAAAGGAAGGCATGGAACAGCCGGTCTATTATTGGGACCCGGTCATCGGCCCCTCCGGCATGGCCTATTATGACGGCGACCAGATTCCCGAATGGAAGGGCGCATTCATCGTCGGCGGTCTGGTGAGCCAGGGTCTCGTCATCCTGCATATCGATGGCGACAGGGTTGCCACCGAAAGCCGGTTGCCGCTGGAAGCGCGCATTCGCGACGTGAAGGTCGGTCCGGATGGCGCGATCTATGCCGTGACCGAAGAGCGCGGCGGCGGGAACTCGCAGATTCTGCGGGTCACCAAGGCCGGCTGATTAAAAAGGCCGGCTGAGAAAACTCACGACTGGAACGACAGGCCGCCGGAACGAAGGTGGCCTGTTTTTCGTTTGCCGCGGCGTGAAACCTGCCGGAAAAAACCATGCCACAACCGCCCACCCGCCTTCTTGCCAAAATCGGACTTGCCTATGTCAACGATCAGGAGCCGGGTATTTCCCGCGAAAAACGCGGACGCGGTTTCTGTTACCGCCTTCCGGGCGGCGAACTTCTCTCCGACAGCGTCGAACTGAAGCGCATCAAAGCGCTCGGCGTGCCGCCCGCCTATAAAGACGTCTGGATATGCATCGACCCCGCCGGCCATCTGCAGGCTACGGGTTTCGATGCCCGCGGGCGAAAACAATATCGTTATCATCCCGACTGGCATGCGCTTCGGGGCGAAACGAAATTCTTCCAGCTCAAAAGCTTCGGCAAGGCGCTGCCCGCCATTCGCCGCCGCGCCATCGCCGATATCGAAAAACAGGATCATGGGCAGGAAATGACGCTCGCGGCGCTCACGCTGCTGCTCGATGCCGCCTATCTGCGCGTCGGCAACCGCTCCTATCTCGAAACCAACGGCACCTATGGCGCAACGACATTGCTCAAGCGGCACGTCTCCTTCGGTGAAACCATCGAGCTGCGGTTTGCCGCCAAGGGCGGACAGAAGGTGAAACGGCAATTGCGCCACCCTCGCCTTCAGAAAATCCTTGAAGAGATCGCCGATCTGCCCGGCAAGGAACTCTTCGTCTGGCAGGACAGTGAAAACCGGGTGCATTCCGTCGATTCCAGCGATCTCAACGCTTATCTCTCCCGTATCGGCGGCCAGGGTATTTCGGCCAAGACCTTCCGCACCTGGGGCGGAACGCTCGCCGCCTTCTGCAACGCGATGGAACATGTGGCGGCGGGTGAAAAACCGAGCATAAAAGGCATGTGCCAGGCAGCAGCGGCGGAGCTTTCCAACACGCCCGCCATCTGCCGCAAGAGCTATGTGCACCCGGCCGTCCTCGATATAGCCACGGAAGAGAAAGCGCAGAAAAAGCTTGGCCGCATCCTGAAGGTCGGGGCAAAGCCCGTCTCCGGCCTCAGGGCGGATGAAAGACGGCTGCTTGCCTTCCTGCCCTAAAGATCAGCGGCTTGCCGCCCATTCCGCCAGCTCCCGCTCGGCCCTTTCCAGCGCGCTGTAATTCAACAGCTTGCGCAGGAAAGCGACGGTAACGGCGCGGGTTCTGAGATTATACCGGCCTTCCGCCTCGTCATCGCCGGCCGCCTGATGCACGTTCAGTTTCTCATAAAGACTTTGCAGCCGGTTCTGCACGCTGCGCAGCGACAGGTTACGGCGGCGCGCAATCGCCTTGTCGGTAAGGCCGAGCGCGACATCGACAAGGATTTCATATTCGGAATCGGTAAAACCATGCGCCTTGCCGAGGCTCTTTTCCTGCAACCCGCGCACTTCCCGGTCGATCACACATTGCGCCTCGATGAAGATGCTGCGCAGCGCCAGCCGCAGGCGGTCATCGGAGGCGGATTTCAGCACGTAGCCATAGGCGGCCCCCTCAGGCACGATGCGGGAGACACCGCGCACATAGGCCTCGTCGGAATAGTTGGACCAGAACAGGATGCGGGTATCCGGCCTTTCCTTCCAGATGGTGCGTGCCGCCTCGATGCCGTTGCGCTCATTCATCTGCAAATCCATGACGATGTGGGCGGCCCGGTTTTCCCGCGCGAGCTTTTCGCCGGTTCTGCCGTTTGCCGCCTCCAGCACCTTGTCGCATTCCGGCAGCGCGGCACGCACCGCCTCGTTCAGATAGGCGCGGTGCAGCGCATCGTCCTCGACGATTAGCACGTCCATGTCACAACTCCTCCCGCCGGTCGAAAGCGCCTGCCGGCAAGGTGACGGTGATGAGGGTTCCCGCTCCCATGCCATTGCCGCCAATATCGAATCTGGCCGAAATCAGCCGCGCCCGCGTCTTCATATTGCCGATGCCGAGGCCGCCGGAGGTCCCGCCTTCGCCGCCGCCGCTGCCATCGTCGCTGACCGTCACCCGCAAGCCGCCGTCGATTGCGGTCAGTTTCACGGCAATCGCTTCGGGCTGGGCATGGCGAATGGCATTGTTCACCGCCTCCTGCACGATGCGGAACAGCGATATGGCCACCGTCTTGTCCAGCCTTTCCACCAGCCCATCCGTCTCATCCGTTACCGACCAGTCGATTGCCGACCCGCTGTCGCGCACGGAGCGGTCCACATAAGTCTCGATCGCCTCAACGACGCCGAACAATTGCAGGATCGAGGGTTTTGCTTCCTCGATGATCTCGCGCAGATCCTGCATGCAATGCTGCAGGCTGCGCACCACCGGCTCCAGCATCTCGCCCGACAGGTCGGGGGTATGGCTCATGCGCTCGATGCGCCGCGCCAGCCGCGTCAGGTCCGCCAGCGTCTGGTCGTGCAGATCCATGCCGATGCGCTGCCGCTCGGCCTCCAGCGCCTCGGTCAATTGCAGCGCGCCCAGCCGCAGGCCCTCCTCGCGGGCATTGGCGCGCGCCTCCTCGATGGCGGAGCGTTTGGCCTGCTCGGCGGCGCGGATGGCGTAGAAATAGGGCGCCAGCAAATCGGCGACCGCGCGTGCATTCGCCACATCCTCCATCGTATAGGCGTTCGACTGGTGCGAGGAACAACTCAGCGCGCCGATGATATCGCCATGCACCTTCATCGGCACATGCAGCCGGCTATGCAGGTTGAGTTCGATGATCGGGCTCGAAAACGACCCTTCGAAATGAAAGCGCGGATCGGAGCAGGCGTCGCCGCTCAAGAGGTATTCCACCTCGCCTGACAGCAGCGAACGGATCGGACTGCCGGTCAGAAGGGCGGGCGGCTGCCGGCTCCAGGCGCTGACGAGACCGCTCTCATAGGCGATGTGATATTTGTCATCCAGCTGCTTGATGCAGACATCCATATGATCGTGCGGGATGATATGGCTGATCTCGGTGGCGACCGCCTGGATGATGGCATTAAATTCCAGCTGCCCGGCAAGCAGCCGCGAAATGCCCATATAATGATGAAAAAGAGCGCTTTTCGGCGTATCCAGCATGTGCGGACGCCCTCCCAAGCGCCTGCCTTCGACCATCGCGGCGAAGATTCAACCCCTTGGGCGCCGCATCATCCATTCTGCGCCCGGCAGTGGCGTTTCGTCCTGCGGGTTCCCGCAAGCTTTGTGCGGAAACCCGCAGGAAGATTGCCGCGATCCGCCTATACAAGCCAAATCTTCTTGGTCATTCTCGCTTCTACTGGGGAAAGGAGCTCCAGTGCAAAGGAATTCCACCTGCCGCCGAGGAGATTTGCGGCGTGCGAGAATTCCGGGCTCGAAAAGGGCAAGCCACGAGGGAGGAAATCAAATGGCTTTCAGGAAGATGCTTCTGGCATCGGCCGCTGTCGCATGCGCAGCTCTGCCGATCACCGCTCATGCCGATACGTCGGCAAAAAAAATCGCGCTTTCAAACAATTATGCCGGTAATTCCTGGCGTCAGGCGATGCTGACGAGCTGGGACAAGATCACCAAGCAGGCGGTTGCCGACAAGCAGGTCGCCGCCGCTGACGCCTTTACCACAGCCGAAAACCAGGCGACCGAACAGGCCGCGCAGATCCAGAACCTCATTCTGCAGGGTTACGACGCCATCGTCATCAATGCCGCTTCGCCCACCGCGCTTAATGGCGCGGTGAAGGAAGCCTGCGATGCCGGCATCACCGTCGTATCCTTCGACGGCATCGTCACCGAGCCCTGTGCATGGCGCATCGCGGTCGATTTCAAGGCCATGGGCGAAAGCCAGATCGACTATCTGGCCAAGGCCATGCCGAAGGGTGGAAACCTGCTTGAAATCCGCGGTCTTGCCGGCGTTTCGGTGGACGATGAAATCCACGCCGGCATCGCCGCCGGTGTCGCCAAGAACCCGCAGTTCAAGATCGTCGGTTCCGTCAACGGCGACTGGGCGCAGGATGTGGCGCAGCGCGCCGTCGCCGGCATTCTGCCGAGCCTTCCCGAAGTCGCGGCCGTCGTGACGCAGGGCGGCGACGGTTACGGCGCGGCGCAGGCTTTTGCCGCCGCCAAGCGCCCAACGCCCACCATCGTCATGGGCAACCGCGAAGACGAGCTGCGATGGTGGAAACAGCAGAAGGACGCAAGCGGTTACGAGACCATGTCCGTCTCCATCGCTCCCGGCGTCTCGACGCTCGCTTTCTGGGTGGCGCAGCAGATCCTCGACGGCAAGGATGTGAAGAAGGGCCTGACCGTGCCCTTCCTGCGCATCGATCAGGCCAATCTCGAGGAAAACCTGAAGACGACCCAGAAGGGCGGCGTGGCGAATGTGGAATATTCGCAGGAAGATGCTGAGAAGGCCATCGCATCGGCAAAATAGGCCGGATCGGCCCAGAGCCTGACTATTGCGGCGCTCCCGGAACGGGCGCCGCAATAGCCACCATATTATCCGATTTTCACATCACTGGCGTAATTGCTCATGAATGACATCATCGAGGCGGAAGAAGTCGTCGCTGCGCGCGGCGTCAAGGTCGTGTTCGGCGCGGTAAGGGCGCTGGATGGGGCCGATCTCGTCATCCGCACGGGGGAATGCCTCGGGCTCGTTGGCCATAACGGCGCGGGAAAATCCACCATCGTCAACGTCATCAATGGTGGGCTGACGCCGCATGAAGGTTCCGTTTCCTATGGCGGCAACGAAAACCGCCACGGCATTGCCGCCGCGCGCGCGAGCGGCGTTCGCTGCGTGTTTCAGGAGCTATCGCTCTGCCCGAACCTGACGATCAGCGAAAATGTCCGCATCATGCATGCCGCCACGGGTGGGCGAAACTGGCGCGGCCGTGCGCTGACGACGATCCGGCAGACACTGGACGAGATTTTTCCCGGCCACGGCATCGATTGCGAGCTGACCATCGCCGAACTTTCCATCGCCGAACGGCAGATGGTGGAAATCGCCATCAATTTCTGCCGCTTACCGGACGCGCCGAAACTGGTGATCCTCGATGAGCCCACCTCTTCGCTGGATGCCGGTCTTGCCGAGCAGCTGATGGATTATGTCCGCCGTTTCGTGCGTGAGGGCGGCTCGGTTCTGCTGATCTCGCATATTCTCGGCGAAATTCTTTCGACGGCCACCCGTATCGTGGTGATGAAGGATGGCCGGGTGGTGGCCGACCGGAAGGCCGCCGACTTCACCACCCGCTCGCTGGTTGAGGCCATGGGCAGCGTCGTCAAGGAACAGGACAGGCGACGGGGTGAAAGCCGCAAGGCAGGCGAAAAAGTGCTTTCCATGCCGGCACGCCGGGGCGAAGGCCTTGCCTTCGAGGCTTTTCGCGGCGAGATCGTCGGCCTTGCCGGTCTCGGCGGCCATGGCCAGACCGAAGCGCTGCTCGATCTTTATCTCGCGCAGAACAGCAGCTGGCTGCCCGCGCGCAAGACCGATATCGCCTTCGTGGCGGGCGATCGCAGCCTGAACGGCACCTTCCCGCTGTGGAGCATCCTCAAAAACCTCTCCGTCGCCTCGCTCAGGGATATTTCCTCCGCAGGCATGGTGGACAGAGCCAAGGAAACCGAGCTTGGGGCGCAATGGAAGAAGCGCATCGAAATCCGCACGCCCGATATGGGCAACAAAATCCTCTCCCTCTCCGGCGGCAACCAGCAGAAGGTGCTTTTTGCCCGCGCGCTCGCCACAACCGCCAGCACCGTTTTGATGGACGACCCGATGCGCGGCGTCGATATCGGCACCAAACAGGAGGTCTATGACATCTTGAGAACCGAAGCCTCCCACGGCCGCACCTTCATCTGGTACTCCACCGAAATGGACGAAATCCGTCTCTGCGACCGGGTCTATGTGTTCCGTGACGGCGCCATCCAGGCGGAACTCGTCGGTGACGACATTGCCGAGCAGAATGTGCTGGCCGCCTCCTTTGCCGGAGAAGACCACGCATGAAACTCTCGGCAAACGCGCTCCGCCTCATCATTCCCGCCGCCTCGCTCGCCTTCCTGCTTGCCGCCGTCTTCTACATGCAGCCGCGCGCCATGAGCTATACCGGCATGAACCTGCTGTTCAATCTGGCGGTGCCGATTGCGCTCGCCACCATTGCGCAGATGCTGATCATGTCGGTCAACGATCTCGATCTGTCGATGGGCACCTTCGTCAGTTTCTGCGCCTGTGTGACCGCCACTTTCCTGCAAACCACGCCCATCCTCGGAATTGCGATTTTTGCCGGTGCGATTGCGGTCTATGCACTGCTGGGCGCCATCATCCATATCCGCGCCCTGCCCTCCATCGTCGTCACGCTCGGCATGAGTTTCGTCTGGGGCGGCCTCGCCGTTCTCATCCTTCCCTCGCCCGGCGGCCAGGCCCCCGCCTTCATCCGGGCCCTGATGACGGCAAAACCGCCTTTCGTGCCGATCGCCATCGTCGCCAGCATCCTGATCGCGGTGGTCGCCCATTACATCGTCATGCGCTCTTCCTTCGGCGTGCTGATGCGCGGCGTCGGCGGCAATTTCCGCTCGGTCGAACGCTCCGGCTGGTCGGTCGTCGGCATTCGCGCCGCCACCTTTGCGCTGGCCGGTTTCTTTGCGGTGCTGTCCGGTATCGCCCTCGTGGGGCTGACGACATCGGCCGACGCCAATATCGCGCTGCGTTACACGCTGCTCTCGATTGCCGGCGTCATTCTCGGCGGCGGGGAATTCGTCGGCGGCCGGGTATCGCCCATAGGTGCGGTCATCGGCGCGCTGACGCTGACGCTCGCCGGTTCGTTCCTCTCCTTCATGCGCATTTCGCCCGACTGGCAGATCGGCGCGCAGGGGGCGATCCTCATCATCGTGCTGGCGCTGCGCATCCTGCTCAACCGTCTTGAAAAGCGGGAGAAAAACCAATGAACGGGCTCTCTTCCCTCACCAGAAAACCATGGATCTGGTCCTTTGCCGCAACTATTGCGGTCTGGATCGTCACCGTGCTCTTCACCGGCGGCGCAAGTTCCTTCGGCCTGTCGCATGCCGCACTCACCTTCGCAGCCTTTTCGGTCATCGTCGGCATCGGCCAGATGTTCGTCATCACGCTCGGACCGGGCAATATCGACCTCTGCGTGCCCGCGACGATGACGCTGTCAGGCACGCTGGCGCTCAAATTCATGGATGTGTCCGACGGTCTCATCCTGCCCGGACTGCTGATCGCCATCCTGATCGGCATCGCCATCGGCATCGGCAATTATGCGCTGATCAAGCTCCTGCGCATCCCGCCGATCATCGCGACGCTCTCCATGAGCTTCATCGTGCAATCCATCGCCATCTGGTCGAACCGCGGCCTGCGCATCAAGCCGCCGGAAACATTGGCCACATTCGCGACATCAAGCTCTCTCGGCATTCCCAATGTCGCCCTGGTCGCCTTGCTGCTTTCCGTCATTGCATGGCTGCTGCTCGACCGCTCGTTTTACGGGCGCTGGATTTCCGCCATCGGCCAGAGCACCTTTGCCGCCCGCATGACCGGCATTCCGGTGGACGGCGCACGTTTCGTCACCTATGTGCTCTGCGCGGTGCTGGCGGCCATTGCCGGTTACCTGCTCGCGAGCTTCTCCGGCGGTGCGGCGCTCAATATGGGCTCGGAATATCTGCTGATGTCCATCGCCGTCGTCGTCATCGGCGGAACGGCGGTGGCGGGCGGCGATTCCAATGTGCCCGGCATCTGGGGCGCTTCGCTCTTCATGTTCCTGGTGGTGTCGATGCTGAATACCTATGGTTTCGGCGCCGGCATCCGCCTCATCCTCACCGGCCTCATCATCATCTCCGTCATTCTTCTGGCAAGCGGCCCCAAGGCCACGCGCTGAACCCATAACGACAAGCCCCCAAGCGGACCACGCTCATGACCACAGACAAGACCTCCCCTTACGAAATCCACGACGACCGCTTCCGCCATCTGATCGTCGGCAATGCCGAATTGGAAGAGCTTTATTCCGGTTGCCGCTGGGCCGAAGGCCCGGTGTGGTTTGCCGATCTGAACTGCCTGCTGTTCAGCGATATTCCCAATGAGCGCATGTTGCGCTGGGTGCCGGATGGCGGGATCTCGGTATTCCGCCAGCCCTCCAACTTCACCAACGGCAACACGCGCGACCAGCAGGGGCGGCTCGTTTCCTGCGAACATGGCGGCCGCCGCGTCACCCGCACCGAAGTCGACGGCTCGATCACCGTTCTTGCCGACGGCTACGGCGGCAAGCGGCTGAACTCACCCAATGACGTGGTGGTGAAATCCGATGGCAGCGTCTGGTTCACCGACCCAACCTACGGCATTCTTTCCGACTATGAGGGCTACAAGGCGGAGCAGGAGCAGAAGACCCGCAATGTCTATCGGCTCGACCCCGCAACCGGAAAAATCGACATCGCCATTGACGACTTCGTGCAGCCGAACGGGCTTGCGTTTTCGCCTGATGAGACAAAGCTCTACGTCGCCGACAGTTCCTACAGCCACGACGTCTCCCGCCCGCGCCATATCCGCGTCTTCGATGTGGTAGATGGCGTAAAGCTCACCAACGGCCGGGAATTCTGCAATCTCGACAATGGCCTGCCGGACGGTTTCCGTCTGGATACGGCGGGCAATCTCTGGACCAGCGCCGGCGATGGCGTTCACTGCTTTTCCCCCGAAGGTACGCTCCTCGGCAAGATCAAGGTGCCGCAGACAGTCGCAAACCTCACTTTCGGCGGCCCGAAAAAGAACCGCCTGTTCATCACCGCGACAAAATCGCTTTATTCGGTCTATGTCGCCGCAACCGGCGCGCAAACGCCCTGAGGCACTGAAAAACCGGAGGAAATGGGCCGGGAAGGAACTGGCAAGACGGGTTCACCGCGCTATAAAAGCGGAATGAACGACGATTCCAGCCCCTTCCTGACCGACGACATGGCAATGGACGGCGACACGCCGGCCATTGAACCCACCAGCCGGATGCTGTCCTGGGCGCGCAATTCCGCCCTCTACCGGCTGGAACAGCGCATGATGACAGAAAAGCAGCTGCGCGATGCCATCATGCGCAAGGCGCGGGAAAAATTCGAGAATATCAGCCCGGCGCAGGTCAGGGCGCTCGGCGAATTTGCCGTAACCTTCGCTTATGGCATCAAGGCGCTCGATGACACGGCCTATGCGGAAATCGCCGTGCGGAGCGGCCTGCGCAGCGGCAAATCGAAACGTGGGCTCGCGCAGAAACTTCAGATCAAGGGCATTGCCCGGGAAACGGCTGCGGTCGCGTTGCAGGAGACCAATGATCTCGTCGCGGCCGTCATCTTCGCCCGTAAGCGCGCCTTCGGGCCGTTTCGCCGTGTCGAACTGGACGAGAAGCGCAAGGCCAAGGAATTCTCCGCTTTCGCCCGTAACGGCTTCAGCTTCGAGATCGGCGCAAAAGTCATGGCGATGACCTTCGAAGAGGCGGAAGAGATTATCGCTGAAGCACCGCTCTGACCGCTATTGCGGCATGGGATGCGTTTTCAGATAGGCGATCAGATCCGCTATATCGGTTTCGCTCCACAACCCGAAAAAGCGCATGGCATTTCCCGGTATCGCCTTTTTCGGGCTGGCGATGAATTTTTGCAGTTCCTCCTCCGACCACACCCGGCCAGCCGCGCCGGCATCCTTCAGGGCCTGCGAATAGTGGCCGTAATCGGTCACGGAAGCCATCGGCCTGCCGACGACACCCATCAGATGCGGCCCCATGCGGGTGCGCGGCGTATCGGCGCTGTGGCAAGTGGAACAGCGACTGAAGACCTTCTCCCCATGGGCCGCATCGCCCTCGGCAAAAGCGGCTGTCGCCAAAAGGAAAGAACAGATGGTTACTGCCGCGACACTTCTGAATGTGGAAATCATGGCCCGGATAATACAACGCCCTCTCCGTCTGACAACGAAGAGGGCGTGTTTTGACATGCGACAGAATGCCCGGCCGGGGCCGGGCATTTTGCCCATCAGTTCATGGCCGTGAGCGTCACGGAGGTGCCGGTGGCGGCGAGGTTGAGACCAACCTGACCCGTCACGCTGACCGTCTGCAGCTGGATGGAGCCGGACGTGCCGCCAACGAGAACGTTGGTGCCGACGCCAAGACCGACGGTGACTTCAGCCGTTGCGCCCTGATAAAGGCCGCCGAGCGAACCGCGGTGGTAACCGGCGGTCGGGGCGAAAACGGCCCAGACCAGACGGCCCTGCGTGGTGAAGCCGAGATCAACACCCATCTTGCGGATGGCGCCGGTGTAATGGTCGGTGCGACGGGCGCCCATGGTTGACTGGAAGGTGCAATCCAGTTCCTTGGCCGAGCCGAGAACGTAACCGACGCCGCCGCCGATATCGCAGGTGAGGTAACCGATCTTGACGCCGTTGCGATCGTCCTGCTCCTGCGGAGCCGGCTCATATCTCGCGAGGTCGGCAGCGAGGGCGGATGCGGTTCCGCCGAGGCCCATCGTCAATGCGGCAAAAGTTACGGCAACAGCCTTTTTCATCTGATTTTCTCCTGTTTTATTCCTACCCGCAGCAGCCCTTCTTGCCCTCTCCGGATATTGAATTCCGCACTGTTAACGTTTGTTCCCTGAAATCGATCCAAAACAACTTAATTGGAGGCGATGAAAGCGGAACGGTTAACAATGTCTGATGGCGGTAGGATGCCATTAAGACATTGTTAGGGCGGGAAATACGTGGGGAATCGCCATCGACAGCCAGCGTTGCCGGCCGTTGTTTTGCTGCAACAACCTCAAAGCGGCAGGGCGACGGGAAAGCCGGTGGCGGCATGGGTCATGACATCCATGCGAACACCATAGATGCGCTGCAGCGTCTCCGGCGTCATGATCTCCTGCGGCGTTCCCCGCGCGATAAGCTGGCCGGAATGAAGCGCGACGATCTCATCGCAGAAGCGCGCCGCCATGTTGACGTCGTGCAGCACGACGATGACGCCGAGACCCTTTTCGCGCGACAGTCTCTGCACCAGCGAAAGCACTTCGATCTGGTGCGCCATGTCGAGTGCGGAGATGGGTTCGTCGAGAAGCAGGCTCTCGGCGTTCTGGGCCACCAGCATGGCGAGCCATACGCGCTGGCGCTCGCCGCCGGAAAGCGTATCCACCAGCCGGTCGCGGAAGGCGACGGTGTCGGTGAGTTCGATGGCTTCGTCCACCTTCTCCTGATCCGCTTTGGTGAACTGCCCAAGCGCGCCGTGCCAGGGATAACGGCCGAGCGCCACCAGTTCCTTGGCCAGCATGCCGGAGGTGGCCGGCGTATATTGCGGCAGATAGGCGAGCTTTCGCGCAAATTCACGATTGCCCCATGCGCCGAGCGCCTTACCTTCGAATGACACCCTGCCCGCCGTCGGCTCCTGAATCCGCGCGAGAATCTTGAGCAACGTGGATTTTCCCGAACCGTTATGTCCGATCAGACCGATGGTCTTGCCGGTCGCAAAACTGGCCGTCAGCGGCTGCAGCAATTTCCTTCCCGGCACTTCCATGGTCACGCCGTCGAGAGAAAAAAGCGGAATATCGTCATAATCGACGGCAAGTGCTGCCTGGCCCATGGTTCTCATCTCCGTACGTCGTTCAAAAAATTCATCATCGCCTGCCTGAAAGCCAGATCAGATAGGGCGCGCCGGCAAGCGCCGCAAAAAGCCCGAGCGGCAACTCATAAGGAAAGGTGACTGTCCGTGCGCCGAGATCGGAAAGCGCCATCAGCACCGCGCCGAACAGGAAGGAGGCGAAGAGGTGGTCGCGCGGCGTGGTGAAACCGGCACGAAGCGCAATATGCGGCGCCATCAACCCGACGAAACTCAAGGGACCGACGAGCAGCGAGGCAGCTCCGGTGGCAATGCCCGCGACCGCGATGACGGCGATGCGCGCCGCCCCGAGCGGCAGGCCGAGGGAGAGCGGCACATCGCGTCCGAGCGGCAGGATCGTCAGCCAGCGCGTGACCGATAACGCCCCCGCCAGCAGCACGATGGAAAGAATGGCGAGAAAAATCGCCGAAGCCGGCGTCGCCGTCGAACCCGAGCCGCTGAGCCAGGCGAGGATTTGCCATGCCCGCTGGTCGCCAATGGCAAGCAGCGCTGAGAGAACGGCCGAGCAGAGCGAACTGATGGCAATGCCCGCGAGCAGGATTTTTTCCGGCGCGAGGTGCCGGCGCATGGAAAACAGCAGGACGAGGATCATGACGGCCGCAGAGCCGAGGCCGGCACCGCAAAACAGTTCGAAAAGACCGGCGGCCGGAAAAATCGTGATGGCGGCGGCAAAACCGAGGCCGGCACCGCCGCTGACGCCGATCACCTCCGGGCTTGCCATGGGATTGCCGGTAAGCCGCTGGAGAAGCGCGCCCGCCATGGCCAGAAGTCCGCCTGCGGCAACGGCCGCCACCAGCCGCGGCCAGCGGAAGGGCAGCAGGCTTTGCAGATCGTCAGCCTTCAGCACCGTCCAGCCATCGGGCCCCTTGCCGATGGCGAGCGCTGCAAAGACCAGCCCCGCCATGACGGCCAGCACCGGCAGTAGGGCCGTAAGCCGGCGTCTTGTCGCCAGCTCGACGCCTTCACCGCGATGCACATCGGTCGGCCGGATTTTCGGCAGCAGCCACAGAAGCAGCGGGCCGCCGATCAGGGCCGTTACCGCGCCAGTCGGAAAAACTTCGGCCGTCGTGCTTGCCAGAAGCTGCACGAGACCGTCGCAGAACCACAGCAGCAGCCCCCCCAGAAGCGGGGAAACCAGGAGCACCGAAGACGAACGCCGCACACCGAGCGCCCGGGTGAGCGCAGGTGCTGCAAGGCCGATAAAGCTGACGAGGCCGACCGCCGAAGCAACGAAGGCGGCCAGCATGACCGCGACGGCGGCAACCGCCAGCCTGATCGAAAACAGCGAGACGCCGAGCGATCGCGCACCGGCGTCGCCGAGACCGAGGACCGTCAGCGGCTTAATCAGCAGGCCGGTCAGCACGAGCCCGGCAACAAGCTGAAACGCGAGGGACAAGGCGTTCGACCAGTCCTGCTGGCTGAGCGAGCCGCCGTTCCAGACGACCAGCGACATCAGATATTCGCCCTGTGCCAGCGTCAGCGCGGCGGAAACGGATGCGGCGGTGATGCCGACCAGCAGCCCCGACACCACCATGGTCACCGGCTCGAAGGAGCGTCGCCAGCCGAGAAGAAAAACGATGCCGGCCGCACCGGCCGCGCCGGCGAGCGCCACCAAAGCGCGGTTGCCATCCAGCACCGAGGGAAAGAACAGGGTTGCGATAACTATGGCCAGTTGCGCGCCGGCCGAGATGCCGAGCGTCGAAGGGTCGGCAATCGGATTGCGCAGCAATTGCTGGAACAACGCGCCCGACAGGCCGAGCATCGCCCCCGCCAGAATGGCGACCGCCACGCGCGGCATCAGGCTGAAGGCGAAAATAACCTGATCCATCGACATGGTGGCGGCATCGAACGGCAGGCCGGGCCATGCACTAAAAGGTAGCCGCAACAGCCCGGCATGCAGGGAAAGCCCGCAGGCCAGAACGAACAGCAGCCCGAAGAAAAACTGAAGAGGCCGCGCCGTCACAGGGCTTCTCCCTGCGCCGAGAGCGCTTCGGTCAGAAGCCGCGCAAAGCGCATGCCGGCGGTGATGCCGCCATAGGGACCGACATTGCCGAGCGTGACCACCCGGTTTTCCCGCACGGCGGGCAGCGCGCGCCATATGGCGCTGCTGCTCAAGGTTTCCCGCGCCTCGACCGGAATATCGGAGACGATGACGATGCGGGCATCGGGCGAAGCGGCGAGATTTTCAAGCGGCACCGGGGCCGCGAAGGAGAATTGCGAACGATCCACCCAGGCATTGGCGAGCCCTAGCCGGCCAAGAACATCCCCGAACATGCTATCCGCACCGAAAGCGCGAAAATGCCGGGCGTCGCCGATATTGATCACATAGGTCGGCCGCGCCGCAAAATCGGCAAGGCGGGTCCGCATGGCTTGCAGGGCCGCTTCCGTTTCGCCCAGAACCCTGCGCGCCTCATCGGCCCTGCCAAGCTTTTCGCCAAGGGCGGAGACCGCCGCCAGCGCCTTTGCGAAAGGCGGCTCGCCCTTCACGTAAAAGGGCAGCGAGAAGACCGGGGCAATCGCTTCCAGCCTGCCGGTATAACGGGTGTAGAAGGGCGAAATCAGAATGAGATCGGGCCGGCTCAGTTGCAGAAGCTCGAAATTCGGCGCACCGCGCAGGCCGAGATCGGCGACGATTGCAGGGATTTCCGGCTCGACCGCGTCCACCCGGAACTGGATGAGTTCGGTCGCCGCCACCGGCATGACGCCGAGCGCAACGGCGGTTTCCAGCATGGCCCAGTCGATGGCGGCAAGGCGTGGCGTGACCGCCGCGCGCGCCTTGCCAGCAAGAGCCGAAGCAGCGAGCAGGCCTAAAAATTCCCGCCGCCCCCAAAGGGGGGACATCCATCGATCCTTGCGCGTCATGCCCCTGCTGCTTCACTTTGATATGGCGTCACCAACGATAGGTCAGCTTGCCCATAACCGTTCTTCCGTCACCGTAATAGCATCCGAAAGTGGAGCAACTAGAAATATATTCTTTATCAGTCAAGTTTTGCACCAGAAGCGAGGCGCGGTAGCCGTTCTTCTCGTAATGCACCCCGAGATCGAGCAGGGCGAGGCTCTTCATCTCGAAGGTATTGGCGGCATCGCCATAGCGTTTTCCGACATAACGCACACCGCCGCCGATGCCGAAACCCTCAAGGGCGGTATCTTCCGGGAAAGTGTAATCCAGCCAGAGGCTTGCGGCGTGCCGCGGCGTGCTGTCCAGCTCCTTGCCGTTATTCACGCGGCCGGAGACCTCGCTGTCCATGTAGGTATAGGCCGCGCGCAGGTCGAGCCCGTCGGCAAGGCTTGCGACGCCTTCAAGCTCGAGGCCTTTCACATGCGCCTCGTCCATCTGCTGCGTCACGCCGCCCACCGTCGTCGTAACGTTCTTCTGTGTCAGATCGTAGACCGCAGCAGAAAAGAAACCGTCGAAACCCTCGGGCTGGTATTTGACGCCCGCCTCCCATTGTTCGCCGGTGGTCGGTTTCGGCGCATCGCCGACAGCCGGCTGCGGCACCGGTTCGAAGGAGGTCGCGTAGCTGACATAGGGCGCGATGCCGCCATCGAACAGATAGCTGACGCCGACGCGGCCGGTCAGCTTGTGATCGTCCTTATCGAGCGAACGGTAGGTGGTGCCGTTGAAGGTCGTACCGCTGGTGCTTGCCCAGTCCTGCCGCAGGCCGGCGGTAACGCGCCAGTTCTCAAAGGCAATCTCATCCTGCGCATAAAGACCGATCTGGGAAATATCCGTCTTCACATCGGCATAAAGCGTGCGCGAGGTGAGGCTGATCGGCCCGCCATAGACCGGATTGACGGGATTGAGCGGCGTCGCGGCCCAGAATTCGGTTTTGACGTTATTGTCGAAATAACGGTAGTCCAGCCCGACAAGCAGGGTGTGGTCGATTGGCCCCGTGGAGAACTCCGCCTGCAGGCTGTTGTCGATGTTGAAGGTGTTCAGCAACTCGTCCTGAAACGTCGCATTGCGGCGAATGAGATTGCCGATCATGCCGCCGCTGGTCGAAGACATACCGAGCGCGCGGTAGGACCAGTCGAAATTGGAATAACGCGCATTCTGCCGGAAGGTGAAGGTCTCGTCGAAACGGTGCTCGAATTCATAGCCGATATTGGTGAATTTGCGGCTCGACGTATCGAAGGACGGATCACCGACATAAAAGCTGCGGTCCAGCATATTGCCGGGTCTGAGATAGGTCAGCGCCGGCGGCAGGCCGGAGGGCGAACTCGGATTGTCGTGTTGATAGGAGGCAAGAACGGTCAGTTTCGTATCCTCGTCCGGCTGCCAGGTCAGCGCCGGTGCGATGAAATAACGGTCGTTCTGTAAATTGTCCGTCTGGGCATGGGCGTTGCGCGCAAGACCGGTCAGGCGATAGGCGAAACTGTCGCTATCCGCCACCGGGCCGCCAATATCGAACATCGACTGGTAATAATCGAAGCTGCCGATCTGCGCACCGACTTCGCCAAAACGCTCGAAAGTCGGCCGCTTGCTGATGAGATTGATGAGGCCGCCGGGATTGCCCTGACCGAAAAGAACGGAAGCAGGCCCGCGAATGACTTCCACGCGCTCCAGACCGTAGACCTCATAGGAGGGCGCACCGGCGGTGCGCATCAGCCGCAGACCGTTCAGGAACTGCAACTGGTTTCCCTGGAACCCGCGAATGCGCGGCGCATCGAAACGCGGATCCGCCCCAAACGGCTGCGCGACCACGCCCGGAACATAATTCAGCGCCTCGCTGAGATTGCGGACGTTCTGAGCATCCATCTGGTCCTTGGTGATGACGGATACAGATTGCGGCGTCTCGATCAGGGATCGCCCCGTCTTGGTGGCGCTGGCGCTGGTTTTCGCCACATAGCCTTTCACCGGGGCCTTGGGATCCTGATTTTTGGCGCCCTCCACGGTGATGGTCTGCAGCACCGTCGTACCCGCCTCCTGCGCAAGGGCGGAAGCCGGGGCCAAAAACGCCACATAAGCGATGACGGCGCAACCGCCAGCCAGAATGGAAATGTGTTTGGTTTTTCCCTGCACCCCAAGACCCTTCGTCACCTGCGCCACCATAAGGCGGTATTTTCTGGAGAATTTAAGTCATCTTATTACGCAAGGGACGGATTGTGATCCAATAAGCGCAGCCGGTTTTTTTCAGAACTATTGATTATGAAAACTCACGGCGATAATAGCTTGGAATTATTCAAATCTGCCGGGAAAGGCCGTGACGATGGGCAGGAAACCGGCAAGCCGGGCAGAAACATTCGAATTGCGCCACCTGCGCTATTTCACCACGCTGGTGGATGAGCGCAATTTCGAGCGCGCCGCCGCCCGCCTCGGCATTGCCCAGCCGGGCTTGAGCCAGCAGATCATGGCGCTCGAACAGATTGTCGGCATGCCGCTTCTCGACCGCACGCGCCGCTCGGTGAAGCTGACCACGCCCGGCCAGCTTCTCTACGAGGACGCCCGGAAGATCCTCGCCAATGCCGAGGCGACGCTTGCAGCGCTCAAACGCGTCGACCGCGGCGAAACCGGGCGCATCTCCATCGGTTATGTCGCCTCGGCCGCCTATTCCGGCCTGATGATCCGATCCATCGCCAGTTTCCGCGCCTCCCATCCCGATGTGGAACTGCAATTGATCGAGATGGAGATGCGGCTGCAACTGGCCAAGATTGCCGACGGCAATCTGGACTTCGCCTTCATCCGCCCGCCCGCGCCCGTTCCGGAAGGTGTGACAACCCATGTGGTGCTGCGCGAACCGTTGATGGCCGCGCTTCCTGAAAACCACCCCCTGGCCTTTGCGCTGCAGGTCGATCTGAAAAACCTTGCCGGCGAGACCTTCATTACCCCGCGGCAACCGCCGGATGTCGGCTTTCACTACAATACGATTGAAGCCTGCAATGAAGCCGGGTTCCAGCCGGCGATCACCCCGGAAGGCAGGGACTACACCACGATTACCAGCATGGTGGCCATCGGCCTCGGCGTCGCGCTGGTGCCGCGCTCGCTTAATTGCCTGAGGTTGCCCGGTGTGCGTTATGTGCCGCTTGCGGCCAGTTCCACGACCTCGGACCTCGCTGTCGCCCACCGAAAAACGGAAGCCTCTCCCGCCGTCAGGGCCTTCATTCTCCATATGCGCAATTGAAGCGGCAGCACCCGCCCGCCTGCCGATCCCGTGGACAAAAAATCCGCCATCACCCGTTTGCGCCGCATCGGCGGCAATAGGCGGGAGCGGCGTAACCGCATGGGATTGCGAAAGGAATGACGCTCTTGCGGGCAGGCCCAACACGAGGCCGAAATCCTGTCCGAATATTTCCTGTCCCCGCTTTTCCCCGCAGCCGCAGCGCACCCCATAATCGCGGCAGATTTTAATTTACGGGAGACAGCAATGGCTGAGACTTACGAACACCACGCCGCCGGCCTCGAATCCCCGGCATCCCACGCTTTCGATGTGGTTCCGGACGATACGAGCCCGCTTCCTTCCCCCACCCGCGCCATCTATGTGGGCAATGGCGGCCATCTCTGCCTGACCCTGCTTTCCGGGGCGACGGTGACCTTCCAGAACCTGCCCGCGGGCAGCCTCCTGCCGGTCAGGGCCACGCGCATATTTGCAACGCGCACCACCGCCACAGGCATCGTGGGCCTCAATTAAGGGCTCTATCGTCTCGACGATCTGAAACACCCCCGCCAAACGGCCACGACGGAGTGTGACGCTTTCATGACAAGCTTTCAGGTTGATGTCAGCAAAATGACGCATCCGCCATTGATCGGCCCATGCGGCAGCCTGGACGACGGCGTTTTCGCCCCGTCTGCGTTGCCGCCGGCCTATTGGAAATCTGGTGGATCCGACAGTGGCTCTTTTTACCGCGAAAGCGACGGGAACAGTAACATATCGTCCGGAAATCGGCAGCGTGCCGCTCAGCCTGCTGACGGCGGCCTATCTGCTGTTTTTCACGAACCGGACATTCTGGTCGAAGGTTCACACCTATCTTTCCGCCTATCCGGTCGCCATCGTCGCGCTTTACGCCGCCATGGCCGCCCTGCTCGGCGCCATGATCATCATTTTTTCCGCCAAATATCTCATCAAGCCGTTTTTGATCTTCCTGGTCTTCGCGGCGGCGGCCGCTTCCTGGTTCATGGATCGCTACGGCATCGTCATCGACAGCGACATGATCCGCAACGCCATGGAGACGACGCAGGCGGAAGCCGGCAATCTGATCACGCCCGGCTTTCTCTGGCACATGACGATTTACGGACTGGTGCCGTCCCTCCTCATCGCCGCCGTGCGTGTGCGCCACCGCCCAATCCTCGACAAGCTTTTGTGGAACACGATCAGCATCCTGATCTGTCTTTCCATCGCCGGCATCATCAGCTTCGCCAATTCCAAGACCTTCACCACCGCCGTGCGCCAGCACAAGGAAATCGTCAAAAGCGTCAATCCCCTGTCGCCGATCATGTCGGCCATTCATTACGTCACGCTGGCGGGCAAGGAAGTCGATATTCAGGTCAGCCCGGTCGGCGGGGATGCGAAGGTCCTGCCTTCATTGGGCGGCGTCCGCAAACCCCGTATCACCGTCATCGTGGCGGGCGAGACGGCGCGGGCCGCGAACTTTTCCCTGAATGGCTATGGGCGCGATACCAATCCCGAGCTTACAAAACGCGGTGTGATCTATTTTCCGAACACGACCAGCTGCGGCACCGCGACGGCGATTTCCATTCCCTGCATGTTCTCGAAGTTCCCGCGTTCGGAATATAGCCACAAAAAGGCGCTCGCCAATGAAAACGTCATGGATGTTCTCGTCCATGCCGGGGTCAGCGCGACATGGCTGGACAACAATACCGGCAGCAAGAACGTGGCCGACCGCATCCCCTATTTCGACCTGCCCTCCACCAATGACAGCCGCTTCTGCACCGGCGGGGAATGCCGCGACGATATCTTCTTCGACAAGCTCGACTCCTGGCTCAACAACGTCACCAGGGACAGCGTCATCGTGCTGCACCAGATGGGCAGCCACGGGCCGACCTATTATTTGCGCTATACCGACGAATTCCGCAAATTCACCCCGGATTGCCGCACGGCCGAGCTTGGCAACTGCTCTGACGCGGAGATCGTCAACTCCTACGACAACACGCTTCTTTATACCGACCATTTCCTCTCGACCGTGATCGACAAGCTGAAGGCCCGTTCCGACAGGCTGGCGACGGGCATGATCTATGCGTCGGACCACGGTGAGTCGCTTGGCGAGAACGGCGTCTACCTGCATGGCGCGCCCTATCTGCTGGCGCCCGACCAGCAGACCCATGTGCCGTTTCTCGTCTGGTTCGACGATGACTTTGCAAAATCCATGGGGCTCAACAAAGCCTGCCTCGCAAAAACCGCAGCGGAGGGCGGGCGCTCGCACGACAATTATTTCCACAGCATCCTTGGCATGATGAACGTCTCCACTTCGGTCTACGATCCCTCGCTCGATGTATTCGGCGGCTGCACCCAGCGGCAGAACAGCTGAAACACCGTGCTTGACGCTTATCCGGAGAAAGAGATACGCAGGACGAAGCGATAGAGGGAGCTGTCTTGCGGGTTCTGCTTGTTGAAGACGATCATGTGCTGGGCGAAGCGCTGCGGGACCATGTCGCGGCGGCGGGTCATGCTGTCGACTGGTTCAAGACGCTCGGCGACGCGATGGCGGCGACGCTGACGATGGGTTACGGCCTCATCCTGCTCGACATGCGCCTGCCGGATGGCGAGGGCATCACCCTTCTGCAAAGCCTGCGCCAGCGCGATGACGCAACGCCGGTGATCATTCTGACGGCCCATGACCAGGTCTCCGACCGTATTGCCGGGCTGAACGCCGGTGCGGACGATTATCTGGTCAAACCTTTCGATCTCAACGAGCTTTCGGCCCGCATGCTGGCGGTTTCGCGCCGTTACGAAGGGCGCTCCGCTCCCGTCATCCGCCTGCCCGGCATCGAGATCAACCAGGTGGCGCGCAACATCACGGTCGATGGAACGGCGCAGACGCTGAGCGCCCGGGAATGGGCCGTGCTGGAAAAACTCGTCGAACATCCCGGCGCGGTCGTCTCGAAAGCGCAATTGCACGACACGCTTTATGAATTCGGCGCGGAAATAGAAAGCAACACGGTCGAGGTCTATATCAGCCGGCTGCGCAAGAAAATCGGCCATGACCGCGTCGAAACCGTGCGCGGCGTCGGCTACACCATTCGATAGTCAGAATTACAAGCAGGCAGAAATGGCCAGACCGACCAGCATGACCCGCAAGCTCGTGACGGCGCTGACCAGCGTTGTCGCCATATCCTGGCTTCTGGCCTGCGGGCTGGGTGTCATGGTGATGCAGGACGAATTCGCCGAGATTTTCGACGCCGGCGTTGAGGAAACCGCCGAAAGACTGCTGCCGCTATTGGTGGACGACCTGAGGGAAAACAACACCGCGCCTGCCGCGCAAAAGCTCAACCGGACGTCGGAACGGGCGGAATATCTGACCTATCAGGTCCGCGACCGGGAAGGACAGGTGGTGCTGCATTCGCATGACAGTTCGACGGAGCCTTTCGAGGTCTCGCTCGAGCCCGGCTTTTCCGAAACCGCGACCCAGCGCATCTTTACGGTTGCGACACCGGACGGAAATTATTTCCTGCAGGTTGCCGATGCCTTCGCCAATCGCCGCGAGGCGATCGAAGAGGCGGGCACCGCGCTGCTGCTTCCCGTTCTCATCCTCATTCCCGCCAGCATTTTCGCCGTCATTGTCGTGGTGCGCAGAACGCTGCGACCGATACAGACCCTGCGCGACGACATCGGCAAAAAGGACGGCGGCAATCTCGCGCCGCTACCGACGCAACCCTTTCCGGGCGAGCTCCATCCCATTGCCCGTTCGGTCAATCTGCTGCTCGGACGATTGCGATCGGCAATCGAGGCGGAACGGGAATTCACCGCCAACAGCGCCCATGAATTGCGCACGCCGATTGCCGGCGCGCTGGCGCAGGCGCAGCGGCTGCATGCCGACATTCCGCCGGAACTTGCGCCGCGCGTGGAAAACATCGAAAAATCCCTGCAGCATCTCGCCCACCTGGCCGAAAAACTGCTTCAGATGTCGCGCGCGGAAGCGAGGATCGGGGTCACCGACACGGCAAACGATCTCATTCCCGTTCTCGAACTGGTTATCGATGACATGATGAGAACGGCCATCGGTTCATCCCGCATCCGCTTCACCAATCGCTGTGAAGGCGGCCTGTCCTGCAGGATCGGCGCGGATGCCTTCGGCATCATCGTCCGTAACCTCCTCGAAAATGCGCTGATCCACAGCCCCGCGGAAAGCCCGGTGCAGGTCGTCGCCGAAGCGGACGGCACGATCCGCATCGTCAATTCCGGGGCGGCGATCGACGCGGCTCTCCTGCCCAAGCTGACGACGCGTTTTACCAGGGGCCAGACCACGGCGGACGGAACCGGGCTTGGCCTTGCCATCGTCAAGAGCCTGGTGGAGCAGGCCGGCGGAGAGCTGGTGCTTTCCTCGCCGGCGCCGGGCCGGCAGGATGGTTTTGAGGCCCGCATCGTCCTTCCCGCCGAAACCGCCTGAATGCTAAAAAGAAAAAGCCCCATCGGAAGGACGGGGCTTTTGCCGGTCTGGATGGCGGTCGCTCAATCCTCGTGGATATGGCTGTGATCGCGCGTATCGCGCATCTTCACATAAACCACCAGCGACAGGGCGATCATGATCGTCACATACCAGAAGAACCAGTTTTCGTGGCCGATCTGCTTGAACTTCAGGGCCACGAATTCCGCCGTTCCGCCGAATATGGTGTTCGCCAGCGCATAGGGCAGAGCCACGCCAAGCGCACGGATATGGGCAGGGAACATTTCCGCCTTCACCACCGCATTGATGGAGGTATAGCCGGTGACGATCAGCAGGCCGACCAGAACGAGGGCGAAAGCCATGATGGGATCGGTCGTCGTCGAAAGCGTGCTGAAGATCGCATAGGTAAACAGCGTGCCGAGAATGCCGAAGCCCACCATCAGCGGCTTGCGGCCGATCCTGTCGGACAGCGCACCCGCAATCGGCTGGCACAGCATGAAGACGAAGAGCGCCGCCGTGGTGATTTCCGTGGCGCTTTCCTTGCTGAAGCCGGAGGTGTTGACGAGGAATTTCTGCAGATAGGTCGTATAGGCATAAAAGGCGAGCGTGCCGCCGGAGGTGAGCGCCATGACCATCAGCGCTTCCCTTGGATAGTGCTTGAACAGCGCCCATCCGCTGGACTTCGGCTTGTCGGCAGCGCCGGTCTTGGCATTTTCGAAGGACTGCGTCTCGACAAGGCCGCGGCGGATATAAAACACCGCAATCGCCAGAAGGCCGCCAATGAAGAAGGGAATGCGCCAGCCCCAGGAGCCGAGCTGTTCCGGCGTCAGAACCCGCTGCAGCACCAGAAGGACCGCCAGCGCCAGAAGCTGACCGGAAATAAGCGTCACATACTGGAAGCTGGAGAAGAAACCGCGACGGTTCTTGCCGGCCATTTCGCTGAGATAGGTTGCGCTGGCGCCATATTCGCCGCCGACGCTGATGCCCTGCAGAAGCCTTGCGAAGACCAGAATGGCCGGCGCGGCGATGCCGATCGCCTCATGGCCGGGCGTAATTGCGATCAGCAGCGAACCGAGACACATCAGCGTGACGGACAAGGTGAGACCGGCCTTGCGGCCCTTGCGGTCGGCATAGGTGCCCATGAACCAGGCCCCGATGGGCCGCATCAGAAATCCGACGGCGAAAACGGCGGCCGCACTCAGGAGTTCGGCGGTCTGGTTTCCAGAAGGGAAAAACACCGGCGCGAAATAAAGGGTGAAGGCCGAATAGACGTACCAGTCGTACCATTCGACGAGGTTGCCCGCCGATCCGCCGATAATGGATTTCAAACGGGTTTTCTGGTCCGGCGCGGTGGCGGGACCATTTGCCATAATATTCACGGGTAAACTCCAATTCATCTTCGTCTGGAGATGGAAGGGCGAACGGAAGGTGTGATAATTTGTCGCTCTCGGTGGGGGTATATACCCGTCATATTGCGGTGCGCAAGTTTATACCGCATCGCGATATTGCCGAAAAACCAGCCATGGTGGCTGAAGCCCTGCTGATTCCCGGCCTTCCGCCACCCTTTTTTCAGCAGATTTTCGGGTGGAAACCTCAAAAGTAAAACCGCCCGCCTGTGATCCGCCTTGTAAGCCGCCCGCGCTCAAACTAAAAAATATCAATGATTTACGATATATCGGACGTTCAGATCGAAAAGCTTCTCATTGCCGCCGCCCGTGCCGGCGAGGCGCTGGTGCGGCTGGACGAGCGGATCGACCGGTCACCGATGAAACACGGCTTCATCGAAAGACAGGATTTCACCGATGCGATTTCCTCCATGTGGGTGGATGGCGAACTCGTTCACATGGAAGATCTGGTGCTGCATGACGCGCATATGGATGTGCGCGCGCCAACCCATGAAATGACGGCGGCGCACCGGATTCTCCGCTCGAGACGGCTGATCTTTTCCAATGCCCCCGGCTGGGCCTTTACTGCGCCGGGCCTTTCAAGGCTACGCGGCAGGGGGGCACTTGCCGAAGAGCCAGCGCCTCCCAGACAAACGCTCGATCACTCCCGCGATGAAGACACCGACGCGGAGGTGGAGGAAACATCGCTGGATGGCGCTTTTTCCGAGCTGGATGCGCTTCTGGCGCGAAGCGCCGCAACGCTCGACGCGATCACCACCGGCAGCGCGCTTCCGTCAATGCACAGGGAGGAAAGCCATGCGATCATCAACGAACCCGACTGGGACGAGGATGAGCGGCTGAAAGAATGGTGGAACGTCCATGCGCGGACGGAGGAACTGCCGGCGATTCTTCGCACCGCCATCCTGCTCGACGCCTGGAACATGATCGAGGTGCTGCAGCGCAGCCCCTGGCTTGGCCGGCTTCTGGCCTCCGCCTTTCTGCGCGACGGCGCCGTCACGCCCGATCACCTGCCGGCCCTCAGCGCCGGTCTCCGCGCGGTCCCGCGGGAGCGCCGGCACGCCCGAAACCAGACACAGCGCGTTCTCGCACTTCTCGACAGCTTTTACGAAGCGGCGCAGGCCGGCATGAAGGAACATGACCGGCTGGCCCATGCGCGTGAACGCATGATGCGCAAGCTGGCAGGCCGGCGTTCCTCCTCGCGTCTGCCGGAACTCGTGGAACTTGTCGTCTCCCGACCGGTGGTTTCCGCAGCGATGATCGTCAAGGAACTCGGCACCACGCCGCAGGGCGCGATCGGGCTCGCCAACCAGCTGGAACTGCGGGAAGTGACCGGTCGCGGCCGGTTTCGCGCCTGGGGCATGCTGTAGCGAAAGCCGCTCCCGCCCCTCGCAAGAGCCACGAAAAACGGCGGTATCTCGGCCTTTTTCCCGGCAGCGCGTGCCGCAGGGATGCAGCGATCACGAATCTTAACAAAATTTAACTATTGCGTAGGTCGATGAAGCCGCTATGTTCCTCGCTGCGTTGCAGCACCGATTTTCTTCTCCGGCAACGCGGTCGCATTCGGCCCGGCAACTTTTTCTTGCCGCCCGCATTTAAGTGTCCATTCTGAGGGAGATGCAATAATGACAATTTCAATCTCACAACCCGATTCCGATCACGAAACAGATGCTCCTTTTGCCAAAAAGGTTCTGACCGCGCGCAATCTCGCCGGATATACGGTCGAACAGCTTGCCGTGACCTGCGGCCTGACGACCAGCGAAATACGCGCGCTCGAAGACGGCACGGACAGCGATCCGCTGCGCATCAGACGCGTTGCCGCAGCCCTTCATATTCCTGTCGAAACCGTTATCTGATCCGCCTTAGCGATCATCAAAAATCTCAGCGCCGCCGGGGACGATGTTCCCGGGAACATCCGGGCGGCGCGCGTGGCCCGATGCCGCCTATCCCTTCCGGAACATTTTCCGCGCCCCTCTCTTAACATTTTTGTTATCCGGCACCACATGGGGTTCACGAGCGACCATGTTGGCAGAGTGCGACATGCGCCCCGCTTGTGCGAGAGCAGCAACAACCTCCGGAATCCTGCCATGACACTAAGTCTCGAAACCGAAGAACGGGTTTCTTCAGCATTGGATGAATTGTGGCCAGCGGAAAAGACGGAAATTCTCGACTGGCTGATCACCGGCACCAAGGACGAACGCTTTATCGACGAAATATTCGTCGAGCTGTGCAACAGGCTGCGGGCGAGCGGAATTTCCGTGGCGCGGGGCGTGCTCGCTTTCCGCATTCGCCATCCGCAGTGGCTTGGCGCGCGCATTCTGTGGAAAGCCGGCCTGTCCACCGCCGAGATCGCCACCTATGGCTATGGGTCTGAAAATACGCCCGAATATCTGAACAGCCCTATCAACGACATTCATCAGGGCGCCACCGAAGTCCGCCACCGGCTGAACGGAGAGGACATCGATGAGCCGGGCTATACGATCTACGAAGACCTGCGGGCCGAGGGTCTGACGGATTATTGCGCATGGCCGATCGAGCACACCTTCGGCAAGCGCCATGTCGCCAGCTTCTCCAGCGACCGGCCCGGCGGTTTTTCCGACAGCGAAATCCTCGCCTTGAAAAACCTGCTTCCGGCGCTCGCGCTCGTCAGCGAAATACGCCTGAAGAACCGCATGACGCGCACCCTTCTGGAGACCTATGTGGGGCCGCATGCGGGCGAAAAGATCCTCAATGGCGCCACCACGCGCGGCAGCGGCATGACGGTGGGTGCGGCGATCCTGATCTGCGACCTGCGCAATTTCACCCATATTTCCGACCTTTGGCCGCGTGACGACGTCATCGAGCTTCTCAACGGTTATTTCGACGCCATGTGCGATCCCATTGAGGAATTCGGCGGCGAAATCCTGAAATTCATGGGCGACGGGCTGCTGGCGATTTTCCCGCTCAGCAACCCGCAGGCCTGTGAAAACCTGCTGAAAGCCATCGCCAGTGCGCAGAAGAGCCTGGTTGCGCTGAATGAAATCAATTGCCGCAAGGGCCACGATCCCCTGGGTTACGGCATCGGCGTGCATGTCGGCGATGTCATGTATGGCAATATCGGCTCGAAAACCCGCCTCGATTTCACCGTCATCGGCCCCGCCGTCAATATCGCCTCGCGGCTGGAAACGCTGACCAAGGAGACCGGGCGCAATGTGCTTTTCTCCGAGGAATTCGTGCGCATGGCCGGATATCAGGGAAAGCTGGAAAATCTCGGTCCATGGCTGCTGCGCGGCCTAGAAACCCCGGTCGAAGTATATGCCCTGCCCCACAATGCGGCCCTGACACGTTCGGCTGATTGATTATCGCGTGGGGCTTTTAACGAAACCGGCCATCCGCGCCGCATGACCTTCCCGAAGGCGTGATTTCGGCCGTCTGGATCATCGTCAAAACGCTTGACACGTCTGCGATGTCGATCTAGCAAAATGGAACATATATTCCATATCGAAACATTGCTTGCATTCATATTCTGTCTTTCCGGGAGTGAGGGACGGGTGTGAGAAACCGGAGGAAAGATGGTTACGAAATTGGCACTGCTCGGCGCTGGACGGATCGGCAAGGTCCACGCCAAGGCGATCACCACCGACAACCGTGCGCAGCTGGTGGCCGTTGTGGACGCCATGGCCGGTGCTGCGGAAGCAATCGCCCGCGAGGCGCAGTGCAAGGTCAGCACGATCGATGAGGTGCTGGCCGACAAGACGATCGATGCCGTCATCATCTGCACCCCAACCAACACCCATGCCGACCTGATCGAGCGTTTCGCCCGCGCCGGCAAGGCGATCTTCTGCGAAAAGCCCGTCGATCTCGATGTCGCCCGCGCGGAAGCCTGCGCCAAGGTGGTCGAGGAAACCGGTGCGAAAGTGATGCTCGGTTTCAACCGCCGTTTCGACCCGCATTTCCAGGCCGTTCACAAGGCAATCGACGATGGCCGCATCGGCAAGGTGGAAATGGTGACCATCACCAGCCGCGACCCCGGCCCGCCGCCGGCCGAATATATCAAGGTCTCCGGCGGCATTTTTCGCGACATGACCATTCATGATTTCGATATGGCCCGTTTCCTGCTCGGCGAGGAAGTGGAAAGCGTGTTCGCCACCGGTTCCGTCCTCGTCAATCCGGAGATTGGCGCGCTGGGTGATTTCGACAGCGCCAGCATCATCCTGACGACGAAAAGCGGCAGGCAGGCGATCATTTCGAATTCCCGCCGCGCGACCTATGGTTACGACCAGCGCATCGAAGTGCACGGTTCGCTCGGTTCGGCCGCGGCCGAAAACCAGCGTCCTGTTTCCATCGAAATCGCCAATGCGGATGGCTACACCCGCCCGCCGCTGCATGATTTCTTCATGACGCGTTATACGGCGGCCTATGCCGCGGAAATCACCGCTTTCATCGACAGCATCGAAAACAATGCCGCGCCGTCGCCCTCCATCAAGGACGGTCTGATCGCGCTGAAACTGGCCGATGCCGCGCTGAAATCCGCGACCTCGAAGACGGCCGTGAAGATCGGCTGAAGGCCTTAAGCGCGACGCCGTCATGTGGGCATGAACCCCACCAGACATGTTGCCGTCATCCTCGGCCTTGTGCCGAGGATCTAAACACGTCGAATACAACGAGCAAGTCGCAGATCCTCGGGACAGGCCCGAGGATGACGTCGGTGCAATTGGCATGAACTAAAGACTTGCGCCTTTTTGAGAAATCTAAACCAGACAGTAGCGCAGGCTAAGCCGGCAATCCGCCTGCCGAAAACGCAGCTTCCACACTTGCATGGCAGCTATTCGGAAAATAAGGTTGTCTGACAAGGTACGGCCGTAACATATGGCTGTTACCCACCTCATTCACCCCGAATACTCTTTTGCCGGCGGCAGTCGGATAGCGGTTTTTTCATGCCATCACCCAGGACCGGCTTTCTTTATGCGCTTGTCGCTTTCACGATCTTTGCGGCGCAGGATGGCATATCGAAACATCTGGGCAGCGCCTATCCGCCGGTTTTTATCGCCATGCTGCGATACTGGGCCTTTGCCGTCTTCGTTCTTTTGATGGCCGCAAGGTCGGCGGGCGGCATTCGGGGCGCCGTCATGGCCAACCGTCCCTGGCTGCAGATCGGCCGCGGTGTGCTTCTCGCCGTACAGATCGTCATTTCGATCTTTTCCTTCGCCGTCGTCGGGCTGGCGCACAGCCATTCCATCCTTGCCTCCGCACCGCTGATCGTTGCGGCGCTTTCCATGCCTTTGCTGGGAGAACATGTGGGCTGGCGGCGCTGGAGCGCCATTTTTGTCGGCTTCATCGGCGTTCTCGTTATCCTCAAGCCGGAGGGAGACGGTTTCGATAACCGGCTGATGATCACCTTCGTGGCGACCTTCATGCTGGCTCTCTACAGCGTCCTGACCCGCCTCGGCAGCAAAAGCGATTCGTCGATGACAAGCTTCTTCTACACCGGCGTGGCCGGTGCGGCGGCCCTGACGCTGGTCGGCCCGTTTTATTGGGTCAGCATTGAGCCGCAGGATTGGGGCTGGATGCTGGCGCTGTGCATTACCGGCATGAGCGGCCATTATTGTCTTATAAAGGCGTTCGAACTGGCGGATGCGGCCTCCGTGCAGCCCTTTTCCTATTATCAGCTGGTGCTCGTCTCCATCATCGGCGTCACCATCTATGGCGAGGTGGTGACGTCCAATATGGTCATCGGTGCGGCGATCGTCATTGCCGCCGGCCTCTTCACCATCTGGCGTGAGCATGTGGTTGCCCGCAAGAACCGCCGGGAGACGAAATAGGCAGCCGGCGCTGGAAAGACCCTAGACGAGCGCCGCCTCACACCGCAGCAGCATACCGAACAGGTCACGCGGCTCATCCGGGTCGGCCAGCAGATCGAGCTCCGTATAAAGCCCGGTGGATGGCAGCTTCGAGCGCACGTAACGCAGCGCCGAAAAATCCTCCGTCGCGAAGCCGACGCTGTCGAACAGCGTAATCTGCCGGTCGCTTGCCCGCCCCTGCTTTTCACCGGTTATGACCTGCCAAAGCTCGGTGACGGGATAATCCGCCGGCAATTGCTGGATTTCACCTTCAATGCGCGTCTGCGGCGGATATTCGACGAAAATATCGGATCGAAGCAGAATATCCCGGTGCAACTCCGTCTTGCCGGGGCAATCGCCGCCAACGGCGTTGATGTGAATGCCGGGCCCGACCATGTTGTCGGTCAGTATCGTCGCATATTGCTTGTCGGCGGTGACGGTGGTGATGATATCCGCCCCTTCGACCGCTTCCTGTGCGCTCTCACAGATCTTGATGGCAAAACCCTGCCCGGCGAGATTGCGGGCGCATTTTTCGCTGGCGGACGGGTCGATATCGAATAGTCGCAGCGTGTCTATGCCGAGAATCGCCTTGAAGGCGCGCGCCTGGAATTCGCTCTGGGCGCCGTTGCCGATGATGGCCATGGAGCGGGAATTCTTGCGGGCGAGATATTTTGCGGCGACGGCCGATGTTGCCGCGGTGCGCAGCGCCGTCAGGATGGTCATCTCGGTCAGAAGCAGCGGGTAACCGTTACCGACATCGGAAAGCACACCGAAAGCCGTCACCGTCTGGCGGCCTTCCTTCATGTTCTTCGGATGGCCGTTGACATATTTGAAGCCGTAAAGCGTGCCATCGCTGGTCGGCATCAGTTCAATGACGCCTTCCTTTGAATGCGAGGCGATACGCGGCGTCTTGTCGAAGCTTTCCCAGCGGCGGAAATCCTCTTCCACCGCATCGGCAAGCTCGCGCAGGAACGTATCGATGCCGACGCGCAGCACGAGTTTCATCATGTGATCGACGCTGACGAAGGGCACGATATTGAGGTTCGGTATCACGGTCATCGCATCACCCCTTTCAGCCGGCCCGTGTCGGGCGGTCCATGACCCGCTTGCCCATCAGGCTGGCGGCGAGATCCACCATCAGCGTCGCGGTTCTGCCGCGCTCGTCGAGAAACGGGTTGAGCTCCACCAGATCGAGACTGCAGACCAGCCCGCTATCATGCAGCATTTCCATGACCAGATGCGCCTCGCGGAACGTCGCACCGCCCGGAACCGTGGTGCCAACGGCCGGCGCGATGGACGGCTCGAGAAAATCGACATCGAGACTGACATGCAAAAGTCCGTTTGCCGCCTGAACCCGCGCCAGAAACGCCCGCAGCAGAACGGCGACGCCATGCTCGTCTATCGAGCGCATGTCGTGCACGGTGATGCCGCTCTTTTCCAGAGCGGCCCTTTCGGCCGGATCCACACTGCGGATGCCGATCATGCCGATATTGTCTTCCGGAACTGCATGGGAAAGCGGCGGGAAATAACCGGCAAATCCCTCTCGCCCACTGAAATAGGCGACCGGCGTGCCGTGCAGATTGCCGCTGCGCGTCGTCTCAAGCGTATGATAATCGGTATGGGCATCGAGCCAGAGCACGAAAAACGGCCGGCCGGTCTCTGCCACCCGGCGCGCCATGCCGGCGACTGTCCCCGCGGAAATCGCATGGTCGCCGCCGAGAAAGATCGGCACGGCATCCGCGCTTTCACGATAGGCAGCCTCCGTCAGCGCCTCGGTCCAGGCCACGGTTTCAGACAGATGATGCACAGCGGGATTGGGATGGTTAAATTCGCGGAAGGTCGCCGGCGTCACATTGCCGGTATCAACAACGCGATGCCCCAGTTCTTCAAGGGCATGAGCAAGCCCCGCGACGCGATAGGCGCTCGGCCCCATCTCGCATCCCAATTGCCCGGCCCCGATCTGCAGCGGCGCACCGATCAACCTGATCTCCATTCCCATCCTCGCTTTCCTGCCAACAAGACCAGTTCACCACAGTGATCTGGCGAAATGAACATCAAATATTGGCAATATTATCGAAATAAGCTATCGATCTGGTAAAATTGATTTATCGAATTGGTCATCATGGATAATCTCGACGAACGGCTCATCACCCTTTTGCGACACAATGGCAGGCGCAGCATTTCCGATCTCGCAATCGAGACGGAAACCTCTCGCGCCACGGTGCGCTCACGCATCGAAAGAATGGAGAATGACGGCACCATCATCGGTTACACCGTCATTTTGCGCGCCGATGCGGTGGAGGCGGCGATCCGCGGCATCATGATGATCGAGATTGAAGGCCATGTGACGGACCGCGTCATCCGCACCCTTGGCGGTTTTCCGGAAATCTCCGAAATCCACAGCACCAACGGCCGCTGGGATCTCATTGTGGAACTCAACGCCGCCACCCTCAGCGATTTCGACGCGGTACTGCGCCGTATCCGCCTGGTGCCCGGCATCACCGGCAGCGAGACCAGCCTTTTGCTCTCCACCCCACGCTCCACCCGGGCACGGCTCTGAACCGAGGAGCAAAACGCAAAACAGGGATAAAACGCATTTTTCGTTTTTTTCGACTTGCGCCCCGGAATAAATCATCTATATGACGACCCACCAAAGCGAACGCGCCACGCGCTGTAAAGCTTTTGGGGAATAGTTCAATGGTAGAACAGCGGACTCTGACTCCGTCGATCTTGGTTCGAATCCAGGTTCCCCAGCCAACGCTTCTCTATATAAAAATCAGTTTTATCAAAAAACAGAGTTTATAGCCTACTCCGTCGTGCTTGTTTAAATCTATTTCTACCTTCATTACTGAAAATTGTAAGCCATATGGATCGCAACGTTCGAAACATTGTTAGTAAATCTAAAACTGAATATCTTGGCTTATGCCGATCCGCTATCCCGTCTCCCTTGGTACAGTTTTACTTTGTGACTATGCTAGAGGCGGATTTGTGCCTCCAGAAATGCTGAAAAGGCGGCCCGCCATAGTAATATCGCCGCGTTTGCCACACCGGGATGGTTTATGTGCTGTTGTCCCACTCTCCACTACTCAGCCCGCGCACGCCGTTCCTTACATTGTTGAAATTAGCCTGGACCCCGTTCTTCCCACCCCGTTCGATTCGGCTGTGATGTGGGCGAAATGTGACATGGTGGCTAGCGTTTCTTTCGAGCGTCTTGATCTTTTCAGAACCGGGCGCGATCAGAAAGGACAACGTAAGTATTTGACACGAAAGCTGGACGCAGAAACATTCGAGCGAGTTATAGCCGGTGTTCGAGCCGGCCTGGGAATTTAACTTGACGTTAACGAAAGAATACCCATATTCACCTTGATCGCTGGCGGTGAAAGCCGTTCAGCCTCAAGACCTCTATGGAGGCAGACCCCGCCAAGGCGATAACAAGCGTGGCGGGGTTTCTTTTTCAAGCCTTTGGCGAGACTTCGTATCGAGCATCTGTCTTCGAGGCCTGGAAGAACTCACCCGCGATAAACCACCGCTCCACCCGTCATACCAGCACCGGCAGCCGTCAGAAGCAGGGTTTCGCCTTCCGCGAGAGGCCTTTCGGCATTGGTGACGGAGAGCGAAAGCGGAATGGTGGCGGCGGAGGAATTGCCGAAGGTTTCTATGGTGCGAACCGTCTTTTGCCTGTCAATGCCGAGATTGCCGCAGACGGCGTCGAACATGCGGGCATTGGCCTGGTGGGGCACGAAACGGTCGATATCGGCTGCCGTCGTTCCGGCTTGATGCAGCACCCGTTGCGAGGTCTCGGTCAACAGCGTCACGGCACGGGAAAAGACTTCGCGGCCGTCACGCATCGTCATCAGCACCTCCTCAGTGGAGGTATCGGCAGAGAAGGGCTGGCTGCTGCCTCCCGCCGCTATCTGGATCAGATCGTAACCGCCGCCATCCGCAACGAGATCGGCTGACAAAAGCCCACGCTGCGCCTCGCGGCAGGGCTTGAGGACGACGGCGCCGGCGGCATCGGCGAACAGGACCGCGCTTGCCCTTTCCGCCGGATTGATACGGCGGCTCAATATATTGGCGGCAACGATGAGGACGGCGCGGCCGTGGGCGCGGACAAAGCCATCCGCAAGGGTAAGCGCATAAAGAAAGCCGGAACAGGCCCCGGCGAGATCGATCGCGCCGGATCGGGCAAGGCCCAGCCTGTGGGCGAGCAGCGGCGCCGAGGGCGGCAGAAGGTGATCCGGCGTGGAGGTCGCAAGCAGCGTCAATGCGATGTCGTCGGAGCCGATTTCGGCATCTTCCAGCGCCATGCGGCCGGCGCTCGCGGCAAGGCCGCTCAGAGTGTCGCCCTCTTGCGCCCAATAACGCGTGCGGATGCCGGTGCGCCGCTCGATCCAGCCGGCTTCCAGCCCGAGACTGGTCTCTATCTCGACATTGTCGACGCATCGTGACGGAACGGCATGACCAAAACCGGCCATGCGGGAAGAACGGGTCTGCATTGTCAGGACTTTCGGAGACGGTTCTGGAACAGGCTGAACATGGCCACACCCCGTTTTCACGCGATGCCGAGCGCACGCGATTTTAGCGAAGCGGTTTCGGTGACGATCCCGGCCACGTCATTGATGCCGTCAAAGGCGCTGGCCAGATCTTCCGCCGTCGAACAATAGGGCGGCATCAGGTAAAGCACATTGCCGAGCGGGCGGATGACGAACCCGCGCTCGCGGAACAATTGCCGCATGCGCGGCCCCGCCTCGGCGAGATACCCGCCGGCGGGCACCACGAGATCGAGGGCCGCGATGGTCCCCATCTGCCGGATGCCGGTGAAACGCCGGTCATCCGCAAATCGCCGGAGATTGTCGCGCAGCACCCGTTGCAATTGCCCGATGCGTTGAAGCACGGGCTCATCCCGCCAGACCTGAAGATTGGCGACGGCCGCGGCGCAGGCAATCGGATTGGCCGTATAGGAACTGGAATGGAAAAAGGTCTTGCGACGATCCGTCGAAAAATGCGCATCGAAAATCTCCGCGCTGCACAGCGTTGCCGCCAGCGGCAAGGAGCCGCCGGTCAGGCCCTTGGAGGTGCAGAGAATATCCGGTGAAATGCCGGCCTGTTCGCAGGCGAATATGGTTCCGGTTCTGCCCCAGCCCGTCATCACCTCGTCTGCAATGACGAGGCAGCCATGACGTTCGGCGATCTGTTTCATCCCGGCCAGAACATCCGCGCCGTAAATTCTCATGCCGCCGGCCCCAAGCACCAGCGGCTCGACCAACAGGGCGGCGATGCGGCCTGAACGGCAGAAGTCTTCGAACATGTCCAGCGTGTACTGTTCACCGCCCGCTTCCGGAAAAGCCAGCCGGTCGACGCCGAAGAGCAGCGGTTCGTAAGCGGCATTGAAGACACCCCGCTCACCGGTCGACATGGTGCCGATAGTGTCGCCGTGATAGCCATGCTCCATCACCACGATACGGTCGCGCTTTTCTCCGCGATTGTGGAAATATCCCAGCGCCATTTTCAGCGCCACCTCAACCGCCGTCGAGCCGCTATCGGAATAAAACACATGGCTTAGCCCGGCGGGCGCAAGCTCGATCAGCCCGCGCGCCAGCGTTTCGGCGGGTTCATGGGAGAACTCGGCGAAAATGACCTGGTCGAAGGCCTCTGTCGCGGCGCGGATGGCCGCCATGATCGCCGGATGCCGGTGCCCGTGGGTGATGACCCACCAGGAGGAAATGGCGTCAAACAGGCGATTGCCGTCCTCATCGACGAGAAATGCGCCTTCCGCTGATACGACGCGTTTCATCGGCGGTTCCAGCCCATGCTGGGTGAAGGGATGCCAGACAGGGGAACGGCTCATGCCGGCGCCTCCAGAAAATCAGCGAGATTGAAGTGTCGGGCAAATGCACGATGCAGCGCCTCTGATGTCATCTCCGGCAGGCGCGGCAGACGGCCGAGCGGGCGAACGGCGCCGATATTGGCGATGACGCGCTCATTTTCCCGGTTCTCATCGCCGATGAAGACCACGCCCTGCACGGGAATGGCGCGATGCCGCAACGCCTCGAGCGAGAGCAGCGTGTGGTTGATGGTGCCAAGCGACGTTCTTGCGCACAGCACAAGCGGAATTTGCCAGCGGGCGAAGATATCGGCGAAGAGCACCGTGTCCGTCAGCGGCACCAGAAGCCCGCCCGCCCCCTCGATCACCAGCGGTCCATCCGTTTGCGGCGGCAGCAGCAGCGTGGGGTCGATCGTTACATTCTCGACGCGGGCCGATAGATGCGGCGAAGCCGGCACTTTCAGGCGATAGGCTTCCGGCAGGATGCGCGCGCGCGGCACGCCACCCAGCCGTTCCACCGTCTCGCTGTCTGTTTCTTCCTCCAGCCCGGATTGCACGGGTTTCCAGTAACAAGCCTGCAGGGCATGGGTCAGCGCTGCGGAAAAAACCGTCTTGCCGATGCCCGTATCGGTGCCGGAGATAACGAAACGAGGGCTCATCTTCGCTCCTCCGCCAGCGAAAGGGCAAGCAGCCCACTCATATCGGCGATCTGGCTCTCATCCACATTGAGCGTAATGGCGATGCGCAGGCGCGCCGTGCCCTCCGGCACCGTCGGCGGGCGGATCGCGCGTACATCGAAACCGCCCTCCCGCAGATGTGCGGCGATACGAAGCGAACGGGCATTGTCACCGATCATCACCGGTAATATCTGCGAGCCGCTGGGCGCAACGCCGAGCCGGGAGCGAAGCTCCTCGCCGGCAAAATTTACCAGCTCCGCCAGCCGCAGGCGTCGCCATGGTTCATCGGCGACGATGCGCAGGGCCTCCCGCACCGCCGCCGCCATCAGCGGCGAAGGCGCGGTCGAATAGATGAAACCGCGGGCGCGGTTAACGAGGTAATCGGCAAGCACCGCCGGCAGGCTCAAAAGCGCGCCGGAAAGACCGAGCGCCTTGCCGCAGGTGTGCAATGCCACCACATTGCCCCGGCCTTCCAGCTCCGCGGCAAGGCCACGCCCGCCGGGCCCGAAAACACCGGTGGCATGGGCCTCATCGACGACAAGGAAGCCTCCGTGTTGCCCGGCAAGATCAGCCAGGGTTGAAAGGGGCGCACGGTCGCCATCCATGGAATAAAGGCTTTCGACGGCGATCCACGGACGGCCCCGGCCACCCTCCTGCCGCCAGCGGATAATTTCCCGTTCGAATGCCTCGACCTGATTATGCGGCACGGCAATCGCCTTCGCCTTGCCGGCCGCGATACCGTCATGGACGCTGGCATGGATCAGGGCATCGTGAAGAACGAGGTCCTCGCGCAGCGGCAATGTGGAGAACAGCGCGACATTGGCGGCAAAACCGCTGCCGAAATAGATCGCTTTTTCCGCTCGGAAAAATGCCGCTGCTTCCGCTTCCAGCGCCTCATGTTCGCGGTGGTTGCCGCGCAGCAGCCGCGAGCCGCCGGCACCCACCGGCACGCCGCTTCCGATGGCGTCGGCAATTGCCACCTTCAGCCGGGGCGAATCGGCAAGACCAAGATAGTCATTGGAGGTGAAATCGATCCCCTGTTGAGGAGCGAGCGCGCGCAGCCGCGATTTACGCTCTAGGCCTGCAAGCTTCGCCTCATAGGGGAAGAGCGCCGCGAGGTTCACCGGCACCCTCCCGCCTCCCCAGACTGCAATTCCGTGGACTGCAGTTCCATCGGCTTCAGGCCAAGACGGCGGAAAAGCGCCGTGTCGTGGTCCTCACCCGGATTATCCGCCGTCAGCAGGGTTTCGCCGATGAAGATGGAGTTGGCGCCGGCCAGGAAACAGAGCGCCTGCGTCTCATCGCTCATCTCCGTGCGCCCGGCCGAAAGCCGCACATGCGAACGCGGCATGAGGATGCGCGCCAGCGCGATGGTGCGGACGAAATCGATCGGATCGACGGGATCGGCCTTGGCCAGCTTCGAGCCGGGGATCGGGATCAGCATGTTGATCGGCACGCTTTCCGGCGGCACCGGCAGGTTGGCGAGCGTCACCAGCATCGAGATCCGGTCTTCCACCGTTTCCCCCATGCCGAGAATGCCGCCGGCGCAGACCTTGATGCCGGCATCGCGGACATTGGCGAGCGTTTCCAGCCGGTCCTCGAAGGTGCGGGTGGTGATGATCTGCGAATAGAACCGCTCTGATGTGTCGACGTTGTGGTTGTAGTAGTCGAGACCGGCATCGGCCAGCCGCTCGGATTGCTGCGGCGTCAACATGCCGAGCGTCATGCAGGTTTCCATGCCGAGCGCCTTCACGCCCTCGACCATGGCCACGACGGCCTCCATGTCGCGCTCCTTGGGATTGCGCCATGCAGCACCCATGCAATAACGCGTCGCGCCGCCTTCCTTCGCCTTGCGCGCTTCAGTCAGCACGCGCTCCACTTCCATGAGTTTGGAGGCCTTGAGGCCGGTGGGGTTGCGGGCGGACTGGCTGCAATAGCCGCAATCCTCCGGGCAGCCGCCGGTCTTGATGGATAAAAGCTGGCTCATCTGGATGGCATTGGGATCGAAATGACAGCGATGCACCTGCTGGGCGCGAAACAGAAGATCGTTAAACGGCAAATTATAGATAATTTTGACTTCTTCGAGCGACAAGCCGTTGCTGAAACCCCCAACCCGAGCTGGATTTCTGTCGATTTGCGTGCCGATCTGATCCATCTGCCGACCTTTCCCTCAAAATAAATAGATAGAAGTTCTTTTTATCTATTTTTTTCGAACCACTTTTTGCAAGCACTTTTTTCGAGAAAAATTTTTCGGAGGGAGAGATGGCGGCATATGCGAGGATCGGAATCGCCGGCTTTAAACGTTGAAATTCATTGAATATGCACGTGCTCACGGAAAAGATCGGGCCGGCCCATGGCGTGAAAAGTCCGCCCTTGCTAAGGGTGAGGCATGATCACACTTCGTCCCTCCGAGAGCCGCGACGCTTCCCGCATCCTCGACATATGGAGCAAAGCAGTCGACGCCACCCACGGGTTCCTTCTGCCGGCGGATCGCGTCGCGATCGGGCAGGAAGTCGAAGCTTTTCTGCCGCAGGCGCCGCTCACGCTGGCGGTCGATGTTTCTGACCGCCCCCTCGGTTTCATGTTTCTGCATGAAGGGCATATGGAGGCGCTTTTCATCGATCCGGACCATCATGGCCAGGGCATCGGCAAGGTTCTGGTTCAGCGGGCGCTTGCGCTCCACCCCGCACTAACCACGGACGTCAACGAACAGAACGCCGGGGCCATGGGTTTTTACCGCCGGCTGGGATTCGAACCGACGGGACGCTCCGATCTCGACGGACAGGGGCGACCCTATCCGCTCGTTCATCTTCGATTTCGCGCAACGGAAAAATAGGCCGCCGGGATCGTCGGGGAGGATCAAGCCACGAACACCATAGTCCGCTTCGCAACCGACGATTTTCTGCCCGAACACCGCTTCGACCAATGGCGCGAAGTGCGCGGCAAAAGCCTGTTTGGCGTCACGATCGAGCTTGCGCGGGACCTTCGCCACAGCTTCAGGGGTTCGTTTCAGGCGCGCGCCGTCGCCGGCGCCGTGGTGACCGAGATGGGTGCTTCCTCTTACCGGGTGAACCGCACCGAAGCCGATATTGCCCGCATTGCCGGCGACAGCCTCTGCATCGGCCTGCAGGTCAGGGGCTCCGGCTTTCTGCATGCCGGCAAGAATCAGGTTCACGCGGTTGGCGGTGGCGATATCACCATCAACTATTCCGACTTGCCCTACGATGCGATACCGGGAAACGAGGCGGATTTTCACTACAGGATGCTGAAGATCCCCGTGGATTACCAGGTCATGCTCGGTCAGGCCACCGATGACCTGTTTGCGACGCGTTATGCGGAAAACAACAGTTTCTCCCTGCCCTTCCGGGCCCTTTTCAACGCGCTGAACGCCGACCCCGGCAGGCTCATCGATCCCGCCCGCGATGTCACCCATATCGCCCGGCTTGCCATGACGGCGCGCGGGCGGCTTTCGCCCGCCATGCCGGAGGTTCGCGCCGCGCTCAGGACCGGGCTCTGTTATGCGGCACAGGACATCATGATACGGAAGAAAGCCCGGCAGAACCTCACCCCTGCCGCCGTCGCAAGGGAACTGGGCATTTCGCTTCGGCAATTGCATGTGGTTTTCGAGGGTGCCGAACTGTCGTTTTCCCGCACGCTCTCCTCCATGCGGATAGAGGAGGCGAAACGGTTGCTGCTGGCATTCCCCGCCTTGCCGGTCACGCAGATCGCCTATGGCTGCGGCTTCGACAGCCTCGCTACTTTCTACAGGGTATTTGCCGGCACCTATGGCATGACGCCCAGCGACGCCCGCGCTGCGGATATGCCGCCGGCTTAAAATCTCACCTCTGCGCGCAATGAGAAGACGCGCCATTTCAGCTCCTGTAAGGCCGATTGGATCATCCCATCCCGGAGCGCGGCCCATGACCAATTTTTTCGATTTTGCGATTTCCCGGTTGCCGACCGCGACAGCCGATTGCCGCAGGCCAGCGCCCGGCGAAATAGAGGCGATGCTGCAAAAAGAACCCTTCGCGGCGGCGCTGCGTTTGCTGGCGGGAAGTTTTATCGCCCTTTACGAAGGCTCGCCCGAGATGACCGCGCTTTTTGCGACGCGCCAGAGCCGGCTTCTGTGTCACGCGCTTCTGGCGCTGTATTTTCAGAAATGCAGTGCCCCTGAAACAGAAGAGGGAGAAGCCGCGCTGACGCGGGAAGATTTCGGCCATCTGGCGCTTCGGCATGGGCTCGCCAGCCATAGTGTCGCTTATGCCTTCTTCAGGGAAGCGCTGAAACGCGGAATGACACGCCCGGCAGACCAATCCAGCAATGGGCCTGGCAATGGGGTCGTGCCTTCAGCCCCGGCGCTGGCGATGCTTGCCCAATGGTACGACGTGCATTTTCAGGCGCTGGATCTGCTGGATGAGGGCTTCAGGGCATCTCGTTTCATCAAGCGGTCGGAGGCCATGCTTCCCCATGTCCACCCCCGCGTATCGCAGGCGTTTCTGTCGCATCCGGAGGTGCGCTGCCCCGGCCCGCTTTCCATCATTTTCAACTGGTTCGATGCGGGCGGACTGCTAATGGACCGCCTTATCGCCGGCATCGACTGGGAAAGGCCGACCGAACAGGGCAGGCGCCTGACCGATGTGGAAACCGTGACGCAACTGGCGACATCCCTCTCCCTGTCGCGTATTCACATCGGCCGCAAGCTAGCGGCGGCCGAACTGATCGGCGGCATCGGCTGGAGCGGACGACGCGGCCGTTCCGCGCTCTGGATTTCGCAGGGTTTTTACGAGGAATATGCCCGCATGCAGGCCCGCAAGCTCCTTATTCTCGATGAAGCCTTCATCGACTTCGCGTGAGGTGCGGGCAGGCTGCAGGCCCTGCCATTCCGCTTGCCGGCTTTGCTCCGCGTGAATGCCACATAACGGCTTTCGTCGATGCTTATGAGGGATATCCATTGACAAATCACAGGACTACAGCTTTTCTACGCAACATGCGTGAGATGTTGCGAGCATCGAAATTGCTGGCCCTGTTGTTTAGACTGGTGATGATACTGTCACTGGCTGGCTATAGTGTTTCCACCGTCAATGCCGCAATGCATCCTGCCGAAGCCGGTGGAATGCAGCACGGCCAGTCCGCCATGATGGATCACGGCGCAACAATGGACCATGGCACCTCGGCCATGATGTCCGACAGTCACGATCATAACGATATGGCCGAACAGGACAGCGGCGTCAAAAAGCCCGTCAAGCCGCAATGCTGCGGCGATTTCTGTCTCGGTATGGCGGTTCTGATCAGCCACGACACCATTGGCAGGCCCGTCGTCAACAGCATCCGTTCCTTCCTCGACGACAGCAAGGCGCTGGGCCAGACCCCGCTCCTTCACCGCCCCCCGAATATCTGAACAGGCAAAGCCCGCCTTTGGGCAATGACCGTGCGTGAGCGGCTTTAGCGCCGTCGCGCCGTTGCATCTCCTGTTCGGAAAATACCCATGAACCCAATTTACATTGTGGTTGCGGCGCCCCTGCTTCTGGGCGGCTGCACGGCCACATCCCTGATGAACGACGCCGCCTCCTATGACGACGCGGCAAACCCGTCGCTCGGCGCGGCCCCCATCCGCTATCAGACCCCGGTCACGGGTTACACGCACCGCGCGCCGGTGGACCCGAAGCCCTGGCGTAACCAGAACGATGCGCAGGCTCCGAAAGGAGACGCATCATGACGATACTTACCGTCAAACTGGGAGCGAAAATCGCGACCGCCCTTTGCCTGCCGTTTCTTCTCGGCGGCTGTGTCACGGCCGCCCAATATGCGTCGCGTGACGCCGGTTTCACCAATGTTTCGGCCAGGACATCCGAGGCGACAGGCAAGCAGGCGGTCTGGGTGCAGAACCGGGCCGAGGCGCAGGCGACGCAGGCCCGCGTCAAATCGCTGATGGCCGCCGGCAAAAGTCTCGATGTCGAGACAGCGGTGCAGGTTGCGCTCCTGAACAACAAGGGCCTTCAGGCAGCCTATGCCGATCTCGGCGAATCCGCCGCCACCGCATGGCAATCGACCATGCTGGTCAATCCGCGGGTCGGCATCGGGCTGACGGGGATCGGCACCCCGGGGCTCAGGGCCTATCAGGCGATCGAGGGTGTCGTCGTCACCAATATTCTGGCGCTGGCTACCCTCAAGAAAAATGTCGAGATCGCCGATACCGGCTTCCGCAAGGCGCAGTTAGGCGCCGCGCTGAAGACGCTGCAACTGGCGGCCGATACCCGCCGCGCCTGGATTACCGCGGTGGCGGCATGGGAAAATGTCGGCCAGCTGGCGCAGGCACAGACCGCAGCGGATGCCGCCTCCGAACTTGCCGTGAAACTCGGCGAGGCGGGTTCGCTCAACAAGGAGGGCCAGGCCCGCGAACAGGTCTTTTACGCCGAGTTGACCGGCCAGATCGCCAGGGCGCGGCTTGAGGCCCGTCTTGCCAAGGAGGAACTGACCCGGCTCATGGGACTGTGGGGAGCGGATATCGAATACACCATTCCCAACCGCCTGCCCCCGCTTCCGAAGGCGCTTACCAAACGGGACATGATCGAGGCCGAGGCGCTGCAGCGCCGCGTGGATCTGCAGATGGCAAAGCTCGATCTGGAGGCGACCGCCCGGTCGTTCAAGCTCACCGAAGCCACCCGATACGTGACCGATCTCGAAATCCGTTCCGGCTTCGAGACCGAGCGTGAGGTGGAAGACGGCGAAATCCACAAGCAGACCACCGGCAATGCCGAGCTGGAATTCGTCATTCCGATCTTCGATTCCGGTCAGGCGCGCATGCGGGAATCCGAACTCGCCTATATGCGCGCGGCAAACCTGCTGGCGGAAAAGGCGGTCAATGTCCGCTCGGAAGCCCGCTCCGCCTATCAGGCCTATCGTTCGAACTACGACATCGCCCGGCATTACCGCAACAGCGTGGTACCGCTGCGCACCAAAATCGAGGAGCAGTCGCTGCTGACCTATAACGGCATGATCACCAACACCTTCGAGCTTCTGGCCGACAGCCGGGAAAAGGTCAATTCAAGCCTGCTCGCCATCAATGCGAAACGTGACTTCTGGCTCGCCGAGGCCAGCCTCGCTCCCGCCATTTACGGTGGCGGCACGGGTGCTGCGGCGGGCGCGGAGACCGAAGTTGCCGCCGCTGGCGGCGGCGGTGGCGGACACTGAGAAAGGAAACGACCATGTTTAACAGAAGAAACTTTCTGGGTGTCGGCGCCGCAATGGTCTCCTCGGCGGCCTGGGCGAAAACATCCAACACCAGCCTGCCGGAAGCGGCAGTGATGGAAACGGCTGCGACCCAGGCCCCGGTCAAGCCCACCACCGGCCCGGACTACAACCCCGTCGTCACCTTGAACGGCTGGACCCTGCCCTTCCGGATGAACAACGGCGTCAAGGAATTCCACCTTGTCGCCGAGCCGGTGGAGCGCGAAATGGCGGAGGGCATGACCGCCCGCCTCTGGGGTTATAACGGTCAGTCGCCCGGCCCGACCATCGAGGCCGTCGAAGGCGACCGGGTGCGTATTTTCGTGACCAACAAGCTGCCGGAACATACGACGATCCACTGGCACGGCATGATCCTGCCGTCCGGCATGGACGGCGTCGGCGGGTTGTCGCAGCCGCATATCCCGGTTGGCAAAACCTTCGTCTACGAGTTCGATCTCGTGAAATCCGGCACCTTCATGTACCACCCGCATTCGGACGAGATGGTGCAGATGGCGATGGGCATGATGGGCTTCTTCGTGATCCATCCGAAGGACCCTGCCTTCATGCCGGTAGACCGCGATTTCGTGTTCCTCATCAACGCCTTCGACATCGATCCCGGCTCCTATGTGCCGAAGATCATGACCATGACCGACTTCAATCTGTGGTCATGGAACAGCCGGGTGTTTCCGGGCATCGATCCGCTGGTGGTTTCCAAGGACGACCGGGTGCGCGTGCGCGTCGGCAACCTGACCATGACCAACCATCCGATCCACATGCACGGTTACGATTTCGAAGTGACCTGCACGGACGGCGGCTGGGTGCGGCCCGAGGCGCGCTGGCCGGAGGTGAGCATCGATATCCCCGTGGGTGCGATGCGGGCCTATGAATTCGACGCCAAATATGTCGGCGACTGGGCGATCCATTGCCACAAGTCGCACCATACGATGAATGCGATGGGACATGACGTCCCGACCTTCATCGGCGTCGACAAGAAGAGCGTCGCAGAGAAAATCCGCAAGGTGCGGCCGGAATATATGCCGATGGGCACCGCCGGCATGGCCGATATGGGCGCGATGGAAATGGAAATCCCTGAGAATACCGTACCCATGATGACCGGTTGGGGTCCGCACGGCCCCATCGAGATGGGCGGCATGTTCTCCGTGGTGAAGGTCCGCGAAGGCATCTCCGCGGGCGATTACTCAGATCCCGGCTGGTACGAAAACCCGCCCGGAACCCAGGCCTGGGAATGGACCGGCGAGTTGCCGGATACGACCAAGACCAATGACCCCAAAACGCAGATCACGCCGAAACCGATGAAACACGGCTGATCGCGCAGACCCCAACCCCACAAGAACCCCACCAAAATCAAGGAAATATGGAATGACCAAACTGAAAATTGCACTGCTTCTCACCGCTCTCGCCACGCCCGCCCTTGCATCGGGCACTCACGGCGGCGGCCATGAAGCGATGGCGATCGGCGAACCGGGCGACAAGGCCAAGGTGACCCAGACCATTCAGGTGACGATGAAGGAAACGCCTGACGGCAAGATGCTGTTCACGCCTGCCAAGTTCGACTTCAAGAAAGGCAAGACAGTCCGCTTCGCCATCAAGAATGTCGGCGAACTGGACCATGAATTCATTCTCGACGAACAGAAGGCCAATCTGGAGCACAAGGCCGCCATGGAGAAGGCTCCGGAGATGGAGCACGACAATCCGAACGCGATCAGCCTCGCGCCCGGCGAAAGCGGCGAAATCATCTGGAAATTCACCAATGACGGCATGTTCGAATTCGCCTGCCTGAAACCCGGACATTACGAGGCCGGCATGCGCGGCGATCTCAAAGTTTCTGCAAAGTAACCCGGCAACAAAGGAATCTGACCATGAAGACCATCGTTAAAATCACCGTTGCAGCAGCACTCCTGCTCACCGCTCCCTTCAGCGCATTCGCAGAGGAATTCACCAAGGGAACAGTAAAGAAGGTCGATGCCGCGGCCAAGAAGGTCACCATCATCCATGAAGAACTGAAGAACCTCGACATGCCGGCCATGACGATGGTGTTCCGCGTCAAGGACGATGCGATCCTCGCCAAGCTCAAGGAAGGCGCCAATATCGAGTTCGTCGCCGAACGCGCCGACGGCAAGCTGGTCGTCGCCCAGGTGAAATAAGGCCTCCGGTCGCTCGGCAAGAAACAGCAGGGGCAGCGGTTTTCCGCTGCCCTTTTGATATTGGGCAGATGGGATTCTCCTCCGCCTTATTGTTCCGCAAATGGCCTTGTTTCCGCGGTGGGCCGCGTCCCGTCGACCTTGCGCGAGAAGGCCGCGTCTATCGCCCGTCGATTGTTCATGAACGGCCGCTGGAGCAGAAGGAATACCGCGAGCATCAAGGGCCATGCAATCAGGACATCGGAGAGGAAGTGAGCGCCCATTGCCACCCTGTTCAGGGAGACAATCACGATGAATGGCGCCAGTATCGCGATGCCGATCAGGCGAAATTTCTCTGGCAGGAGAATGGTGAAGGCGAGAAGAGCGGCTGCGGAAGCGCTTTCACCGGAAGGAAAAGAGCAATTTCGGGCGCAGCCACCGTCAAGGGAAAGAACCGGTGTAAACAACAGGTCTCCCCCGAACTCGCCAAGATGGCGCGGTCTTGCCCTGCCAAACGCGTTTTTCAGTATATGAACCGTGGCACCCGGTCCCAGAGCAAAAAAGACGCCAATAAGCAGCAGCTTGTGCGGAGGAAAAACCCGGTGCAGGCCGCCCGAAAATGGCATGAGGACAAGCATGCACACCAGCCCCGACAACAAAACCGGCGGAAGCATGCGGTTCAGATCTCGGACGGAAATGAGGAACTCATCCTCGCCAAGGTGGAAACCGTCCGTCCAGAATTGCCGGCTCACCTCAAGATCGATATCCGACCTGATCGTGAAGACAATCATCATCGCAAAAGCGACCAGAAGAGCCAGCAGGGAGGAACTGCCGGCGGCACGCAAAAAAGCCTGACGGGCGACATGGATGGCGCCTGCGCGAAATTTCGACCTCCGGGTCCAATTCCGCTTTTTCCGGTTGGTCTTACTGGCGAGAGGCTGGTGCATGGCCAGTTCTCTTCCGCAGAAATGTCAAGGCTTTGCGGAGAAAGAGACAAGACTGCAAGGAAAGCGGCACTGACAGTGTTTATTCGGGGATGGAGGCTCTTGCCCGATGTTTCGCATCCGCTTAGCGTCCCGGCGTTACCACGGTTTACAGAAGCAGATTTGCGGATCGAGTATGGACAAAGGGCTTATTCTGATCGTCGAAGACGACCCCGATATTATTCAGATTCTGGACGCCTATCTCATTCGCGAAGGATACAGAACCGTCAGGGCGAGTGATGGAGAAATAGCGCTGACGCATTTCTCCATGCTGAGACCGGATCTGGTTCTCCTCGACATTCGCCTGCCGAAGTTCGATGGCATCGAGGTGTTGAACCGCATACGGCGGGAACGGGATACGCCTGTCATCATGGTCACCTCCCTTGCGGAGGATATGGACAAGCTGACCGGCCTTCGCCTCGGCGCTGACGATTACATCGTCAAACCTTTCAATCCCCACGAATTGATCGCGCGGGTGAATGCCGTGCTGAAACGCACGCGACAGCCTGCCGCCGATGGGGTCTTACGCTTCGGGGCCATTGAAGTAGACACCGAAGCCTATGTCGCGGCCGTTTGCGGCGATGGGGGACGAACCGTTCTGCCCCTGACGCTGAGCGAGTTCAGGATACTCGCCCATATGACGCGCCGCCCCACCCACGCCTTTCAGCGCGCCGATATTCTGGATGCCTGCCTGCCGGAAAGCGATGCGCTGGCGCGCACCATCGACACGCACATCGCCAATCTGCGCAAGAAACTGGCCGATCATGGCGCCTGCGGTTATCTGGTCTCGGTGCGCAGCGTCGGTTATCGGCTGGCCGGGGAGCAGAAACCATGAAACCCTGGCGACTGCGCCTGCGCACGATGACGGCTATCACGATCACCACGATGCTCATCTTTGCCGTCGCGTTGGTCTATTTCGGCGTTTCCTGGTATGCGGACAATATTGAAGAGCGCATCATCGCCCAGCTGTCGTCCGATGCCTCCAAGGCCTTCTCGGATATCGACCGGGGCGTGATGCCGGATCAGCGCCAGCTTCAGGCCCTTATCGAGGTTTTGCCGGGCCTGGAGGATGAGGCGGATAACGAGCTTATCAAATCGGTATTCCTCTTCGGATTGCTCGCTGTCCTTCTGTGCAGCCTGCTCGGTTATTTCATCTCCCGGCGCATTGCGGCACCTCTTGGCGAACTTGCCGATGCTGCTCGGCGCATGGCGACCGGCGATTTCAGCGGAGGCGCAAAGATCAAGGCCAACCCCATCGCCGAAGTCGCATTTCTGGTCGACAGTTTCGAGAGTCTGACGCGGGAACTTCAGATGATGGAGCGCCGGCTGAAGTTCAACACCATGGCGGTGGCCCATGAATTGCGCACACCGCTGACGATCCTGCAGGGCCGTTTGCACGGCATCGCGGATGATGTCTTTCCCCTCGACAAGCAAGCCATTCGCCACCTCATCGTCCATGTGGAGGGGCTGGCGCGTCTTGTCGATGATTTGCGCACACTTTCCCTGGCAGAAACCAACAGCCTCGTCAAAGACACGCAGCCGCTTGATCTTGCCGCCGAATGCGCGGCCGTGGCTGAAGCGGCGCGGCCGCTGATGGATGAGGCCGACATCGATATCGATATGTCGCTGGAGCCCGCACCCATTTGCGGCGACCGCCAACGCCTTCGGCAGCTGCTATTGATCCTGATGGATAATGTGCGCCGCTACGCGGCGAGCGGCGGGTTTCTGCGCTGTTCGACCGGGCTTCAGGACGGGCGCGCCTTTGTCGCGATCGAGGATATGGGGCCGGGCTTTCCCGCTGGCGTCGAGGCGCACGGCATCGAACTTTTCTGGCGGATGGAACCGTCGCGCGCGCGCAAAACCGGTGGCACGGGCCTCGGCCTGTCGATTGCCCGCGCAATCGCTCGGGCGCATGACAGCGATCTGCAGATAAAGACGCGACCGGACGGCGGAACTATCGTGACGGTTGTCTTTGGGAAAACCTCCTGAAATCTCCCGGCCAACCGTCTCTTTGCGGTTGCTTGTTTTGCGCTGAGGCAACAAACCGGTCTTCACGTAGGGCAGGCCGTTTCTCGATAGAATCTTGACAATTCCGGCTCATGCCCCGGCTGAACGCCATGTTCTGCCGGAAGCCCATTTATGTCGCGCATTCAAGATGCTGCCGTTCTGGCAGAGAAACTCCCGGTCACGGATGATGTGGCCCAGACGGTTTCGGAAACACCCCGTTTTTTGTTGCTCTGGAGAATTATGACCTTTGCCCGGCGTGCCTACTGGAAGCGGGCGGTCCTTTTCTGGCTGCGTTTTGCGGCCAATCCATTGGTCACCTTTCGGTGGTGGCGGTTTCTGGCGGATTTTTCAGCAGAGCGAAAATTGCCGCTCCCGCATGACGACCTTCTCCAGAAACCCCTGTCGAAACTCCTCATCAATAAAGTTTCCCGGAAGAGACGGCTGGTTTTTCTCATGGATAATTTCGCAATTGCGGACCGGCATTTTTCCAGGAGCGTCATGGCCGGGCTGTGGGCGGGAAAAACCATTGATATGGGCACGGTTCGCGGCCGGAATGATGAATATCGATGCATACTGGCGCTCGCGGATTGCTGCGGCGGCCGGCACGAGGGTGCTTTTTCCGTCAGACTCATTCGCAGCCATGACAACACCATTCTCTGGACAGCAACATTCACTTTCGTTGAAGGGCGCGAGACACAGAACCACACGATTGTCGTTGGCGGCATGCAGGGTCTGCGCGCCGCGAAAGAGCAAATGGTGTCGATGACGCGCGACCTCTCGGGGCTTCGTCCGAAGGAGGCTGCACTCATGGTTCTGCAAGGCCTCGCCGCCGAGGGTGCACCTGGCTATTTCGCTGTCGCCCATTCCAGGCACCCCATCCGTTACCGGCGCGCCCGGCGGCAAAAAATGATGGTTTCGAACATCGATGCTTTCTGGCGGGAACGCTCTGGCGAGCCGGATGAAATATTCGGTTTCAAAGTACCCTTCTCCAGCCTTGAGGGTGGAGATAAACGCAGCCATATGAAGCTCACTTTTTTCAACCTCGGCAAACGTCTCGCCGAAGCCAGAATAAACGAAAGCGCCTGAGGCTCGTCCCAGGTTGCCTGGACGTCGCGCTAGTCATGAGCAGGTTTTCGCGCCGGGCCGAAGATCGTGAAGCTGAGGGCGGCGAGCAGCCAGACACTGATGCCGGCATAGAGCATGACGAGACCGAACCCATCCGCAAGCGCCCGATGGACGAGTTCTTCCGAAACGCCCTGCGCCGAGGCGCCGGCAGTTCCCGCCGCGATCTTTTCCGCCAGCGACTGCAATTCATGCACATCCGCAGCGGGCGGCAGGTTCGCCCGAAGCGAAGCCCGGACGCCCTCGACCAGAATAAAGCCCATGATCGGGATGTTGATGGCGAGCGAAATCATCCGTGCGCTCATGTCGATGCCCGAGGCCATGCCGGAACGGGCGGGGGAAACCGCGCCCGTGGTGGTGTTGGTAACAGGCGTATTGGTCAGCCCGAGCCCGATACCGGCGAGGATGCAGCCGGGTAGCATGTTGAGCCAGCTCGCATTTTCGATGCCGCTTCCCAATTTCATCAGCATGAAACCGAGGCCGATGGTGAACAGCCCGGCCGGAATGACGAGCCGCGGCTGATAGCGCAGCGACAGGCGCTCCGCCAGCGGCGGCACCACCAGCGCCGGCAGCGTATAGGCAAGCAGGCCGAGGCCGGCGGTCACGCTGTCATAACCGAGGCCCGCCTGAAACCAGATCGGCAGATAGATCATGAACGGCCAGAAGCTGATATTCATCGCCGCCGAACCGATGATCGCCCCGGAAAAAGGCCGGATGCGAAACACGGAGAAGTCGAACATCGGTCTTGAACTAAGCTTTTCAGCAATCACGAAGGCAATGAAGCTTGCAGCCGCGACGCCGAGGATCAGAAGCGCCGCCGGGCTCACAAAACCGAGCGCGGGCCCCTGGGTGATGAAAAAGGCAAGGCAAAAAACGGCGACCGAAAGGGTGACCATGCCGGCAAGATCGAGACGCGCCGCCTCCGGATCGCGCGATTCTCCGACGCCACCCACGGCAAGCAGCCATGTTCCCGCGCCAAGCACGACGTGAACGAGGAACACCCATTCCCAGCTCCACAGCGCAACGATGGCGCCGCCGATGATCGGGCCGAAGCCCAGCCCCACGCCCGAGACGATGCCCCACCAGCCGAACGCCATACCGCGTTCGCGGGCCGTGCGGAACTGATGCGACAGGATGGCGATCTGGCACACCAGCATCGCCCCGCCGCTCAGCCCCTGAAGGAAACGGGCGCCGATCAGCACCGAGACGTTTTCCGTCATTCCGCAGGCCAGAGAGGAAAGCGCGAAAGCGGCGATGCTGGCGATAAAGACACGTTTGCGGCCGAAGCGATCTGCCAGCGCGCCCGTCGCCATCAGCACCATCGTCACGCCGATCGTATAGGCGTTCATGATCCACTGAAGCTGGCGGAAATCCGCATGCAGCACCTGTTCGAGTGTTGGCAGGATCGCCGGAACGCTGGAAATTTCCAGTCCGAACATCAGAGCGGAGAGACAAACGGCAGCGAGCGCCATGGCGCTTCTGCTGCTTGCGGGTGCGGCAACGGCAAGGGTCATTCTTCAGCCTTTCATGGGTCGGCCCGCACTTGCGAAAACCGATCTGTGGAGGAGGCACGCTAGACAAAGCTTGACCATAACTGAATTGGATGATTGGCTATTTCAGAGACAACAAATTGGAATAATCGATATGAGCACGCTGGATGTGGAGGCCGTCGAGGCCTTCGTCACCATCGCCGATATGCAGAGCTTCACCCGCGCTGCCGAAGCGCTCGGCACCACCCAGGGCGCCATCAGCGTCAAGCTCAAGCGGCTGGAAGACAGGCTCGGCCAGCGGCTGCTCGAACGCACGCCGCGCTCAGTACGGCTTTCAGCGCAGGGTGCGGTGTTTCTGGCGCCCGCCCGCGAGTTTCTCGCCGCGCATGACCGGGCGCTGGCGGGTCTTTCCTCCCCGCGCCGCCGCTTCGGCCTTGGCATTGCCGCCCATGTGGCGGGACCGGAGGTTCCGACCCTGCTTGCACGCCTCAACGACCACGACCCCGGGCTTACGATTGAAGTGCGCATGGATCATTCCCGATCCCTGCTGGACGCCTTCGACCGTGGAGAGATCGATGCGGCAATCATCCGGCGCGAGGATGACCGGCGCGACGGCGAGGTGCTCGGGCCGGAACATTTCGGCTGGTATGCAACCCCGCAGTTCGAACACCGTCAGGGTGAACCGCTGCGGCTGGCGGCGCTCTCGCCCGCCTGTGGCGTGCGTGACATCGCCACCCGCGCCCTGGATGCGGCTGCGATTGCGTGGACGGAGGTGTTTCTTGGCGGCACATCGTCGATGGTGACCGCTGCCGTCTCGGCCGGGCTCGCGGTTTCCGCCTTCTCCTCCCGCCTCGCACCGCCCGGCACAGTGGAGGTCAGCCAGCGTTTTGGCCTGCCGCCTCTGCCCTCCACGGAAATCATCATGTTTTCCACCCTCACGGACAGCAGATCCCGGGAAGCCTTACGCACGCTTGCCGCCGCCTTTCGCGAACATCGGCCGGGATCGTGACGCAATCCGTTTGACACCGGCTAAACGCCGAACACCTCCGGCCTCAGTTTTCCGCCCCTCAGCAGAAGTTGCAGCGTATAGGAAACTGAAAGCGGAAAATCGCCCTCCAGCCCAAGTCTGACGGCGCCGATCTGCGCAATGACCGGATCGGGATCATGAGCCGCACACCAGAACCTGCGCTGGGAACCTTCCAGGCAGAGGAACTCGCAGTCGAATATGATTGCTTTTTTCATCGATGATTCCCCTGTCCTTGAGCAACGACAACAAGCACGATCAGTCTAAGGTAGCCGTGCTTTTCATCCGCTTCCCGGCCTTCAGCAACCGGGACCACCGATGGCTCCGATCAGGCCTCCGCGTGAAAACGCCGGCATACGCCTAGACAGACTGAAGCAGGCTGCTCTCCAGTGTCTTAAACGACGTGACATCTTGGCGGGCCAGTGAAACAACCCACGCGCCCTGCAGCCCGATCACCAGTCTTTCGGCATCGGTCTGCGGATCGTGACTGCCCAGGCGCCTTGCCTGAGCTGCGATCCTTGCGGTCCAGTCATTGAGCACATCCGCACCGATCTGGCGCAAATCGGGCTTTTCATCGCCGGCCTGAACGATGCTGAGCACCGGGCAACCCATGATGCGGCCATTTTCCTGGGAGAGGCGGGCTATCGCACGGCACAGCGCGACGGAGCCCGAAGCGAAGCTCTCCGCGTCCTCGAAACTCGCTTCGATCAGCTCTGCCACCTTGCGGCCCGCCCAGCGCGTCGCCTCGGCGGCAAGCTGCTCCTTGCCACCGGGAAAATGATAATAGAGAGAGCCTTTCGGCAGGCCCGTCTCCGCAAGAATTTCAGCCAGTCCCACGCCGGCATAACCGCGCCGTCGAAACAGCGCGGAGGTGGCTCGTATCAAAGCGTGGCGGTTCTTGCTTTCGTCCATTCGCCTGTTTTAAGCGCCGTAGACCGTTTGGTCCAGAGATGTTATTAGACCAAACGGTCCAGGAGGAGGAAGGGATGGATGACTGATATTGCAGAGAGCCGGGAGATTGACATTGTTTCGGAAGGGCACAGGCTCGCCGGCCGGTTCTTTCCGCCCAGGGGGCCAACCCGCGCGCATCTTGTCCTTCACGGCGCAACGGGTGTTCCGGCGCGCTATTATCGCGCCTTCGCCACATGGGCAGCCGCTCAGGGCATCGGTGTCCTGACCTATGATTATCGCGATTTCGGCGCGTCCCGACAACGCCCCGTCCGCGAAAGCCGGGCCACGATGGCCGACTGGGGAATTGCCGACCAGACGGCAGCCGAGGCCGCACTTTGCCGGATCGCACCGGAAGGCCCCCTCTGGCTGCTCGGCCACTCCCTTGGCGGACTGACATTTCCTTTTCGACGCCATGACGAACGGCTCGAGCGTGTCATCACCATCGGTTCGGGCTTTGCCCATGTCAGCGACCATCCATGGACCTATCGGCCCACGGTCATCGCCTTCTGGTATCTGCTCGGGCCTGTCAGCACGACACTCGCCGGCTACCTTCCCGGCCGAAGGCTGCTGCTGGGGGCGGATCTGCCCGCCGGAATCTACTGGCAATGGCGGCGCTGGTGCACGAGCCGGGATTTCTTCCGGCGCGATATCGGCAAATCACTGCCAGAACCGGATTTTTCCGCCACCCGCTTCGATCTGCGCATGATGACGATGGCAGACGATGTGGTGGTGCCGCCCGCCGCCGTCTGGCGTTATGCCGACGTTTTCCCGCAGGGAAGCGTCAACCGCAGAACCCTGCGCCCGGAAGAATTCGGCCTCACCTCGCTGCGCCATATCGAGGTCATGTCAGAGCGTGCAGCACCGGCATGGCCGGCGATATTGGGGCTGGAAGAAACACGCGCCGGGAAGGATGCACATTGATTTTACGACGCCCGAATAGCCGTGTTCCGGTCCTTGAACGTATCGATCAGCCGGCATAAACCGGGCGCGGCTCCGCCTCGACCGCAAATTTCCCCCTCTGCTTGTCGACAATTCCGGACGGAAAAATTAGCATCACGCGAAACGCCGTAGCGGAGCAATCATGTCACTTCCCCAGAAAATCGGTTTTATCGGAACAGGAGCCATCACCGATGCAATGGTCAGGGGCCTGCTCGCCAGACCTGCCGCCGTGCCGCATGTCATGGTGTCCCAGCGCAGTGCCGATATCTCGGCGAGACTTGCCGCCGATTTCCCGCAGGTGATCGTCTCCGGCGATAATCAGGCAATCGTCGATGGCTGCGATACCGTGGCTATCCGGCCGCAGATCGCTGAAGAAGTCATCCGGCCGCTCCGGTTCCGGGACGGGCAGAAGATCGTCAGCGTCGTTGCCGCAACCGGCCGTGAGGCGCTTCTGGAGTGGATCGGCGCGGATGTGCGTCTCAGCCAGGCGATCCCGTTGCCCTTCGTCGCCCGGCGCAAGGGCGTCACCGCCATTTATCCTGCCGATACGGATACGGCTGCTATTTTCAACGTGCTTGGCAATGCGGTGGAATGCGAGACCAAGGCGGAATATGATCTTCTGGCCGCCGCCAGCGCTTTGATGGCCACCTATTTCGGCATCATGCAAACGACGACGGAATGGCTTTCCGAGAACGGTCTGCCGGAAGAAAAGGGGCGCGCTTATCTAGCGCCCCTCTTTGCCGGCCTCTCCGAGGTGGCCCTGCTTGCCGGAAGCAGGACGGATTTCATCGATCTCAGCCGTGAATTCGCCACCAAGGGCGGCCTCAACGAGCAGGTGCTGCTGGATTTCGACAACAAGGGCGGATCAGGGGTGCTGAAAGATGCGCTGAGCCGTGTGCTGGAGCGGATCACGCAATAATCGGACGATCGCGTGGCAACAACGAAAAAGGGGCCTTTTCGGCCCCTTTCCGTTTTACGCCTTCCCCGGACGGTTGATTGTGAGGAAGTGCCGCACCACCGGCTTTTCCAGCCCGGAATGATAAGCGAGCACCTTGCCCTGCAAATCCGCATCCGCGTGGGAAACCCGCTTGTGCTGACGCAGATGCTCGGCCCAGGATTCCACCATAAACCATTCGACGATCTTCTGCGGATCGGCGGAGTCCTCCGTCACGCCCCAGCCATAGGCGCCATCGCGGCGACGTTCCTGGGAAAGCTCATCCAGTGCATGCAGGAAAGCGGAGCGGTGATGCTTTTCGACATTATATTCGATGAGGATCAGAACCGGGCCGCGATCATGGGCCACCGGCTCGGCCACGAGCGGTTCGGGCCAATGGTTGGACGGCACCATATCGGCATCGCCGGCAGGCAGTTTCAGGCGGTGCATGACGAGACCCGCAATGAAAAGGCCGGCTGCACCGATGAGCAACGTGCCCGGCACGCCCGCGGCTTCGCCCACCGCACCCCAGCCGATGCTGCCCGCTGTCATCGCGCCGTTGAAGACGGTGAGATAGACAGCGAGACCGCGGCCGCGCACCCAGTTCGGCAAGATCGCCTGGGCTGCGCCATTCAGCGTCGTCAGCGCCGTGATCCAGGCACCGCCGAGAAACAGCAGGATGACGATGGCAAGCCACTTTGGCGGCGCAAAGGACAGCCCGGCCATAACGAGCGCAGTCGTGAGAGCCGCACCCAGCAGCAGGGCATCGGCATCGAACCGTTCGCGCAGCTTCGGCATGACCAGCGCACCGCCGATGGCGCCTGCCCCGACCGCGCCGAGCAGGATACCGTAGAAGCTTGCATCTCCGCCGAGCAATTGCCGGGCGACCAGAGGCAACAGCGCCCAGACGGCACTGGCGAATGCAAAGAAGATCGCGGCCCGCAGCAGGACGACATGCAGCGGCCGGCTGGCGCGGGTGTAACGAAGGCCGGCCCGGAATGCACCGAAGAAATTCTCCTGAAGTGCATCATTGGCGTTCTTTGCCCGCGGCCACCATAGAAGCGCAGCGATGACCACGAAATAGCTTGCGACATCGGCGCCATAGGTGAAGGCCGCCCCGAAGGCCGCGAGCAGGATGCCGCCGGCGGCCGGGCCGATGGAACGGGCGATGTTGATGCCGAGCGAGTTCAGCGCCACGGCGCTCTTGATGTCCTCACGTTTCACCAGTTCCGGCACGATGGCCTGCCAGGTCGGCCCCATCAGCGCCGCGCCGATGCCGCCGAGGAAGGTGAGCCCGATCAGCGCGCTGACGGACAACAGGCCGGTATGGGAAAGAACCATGAGGGTGACGCTGACCGAGGCCAGCAGAAGCTGCACCGCGATCAGGAACTTGCGGCGGTCGAGAATATCGGTCAGCACGCCGGCCGGGATCGCCAGAAGAAAGATCGGCAGGGTTCCGGCCGCCTGAACCATGGCGACGGCCGCCGGCGAGGCCGAAAGATCGGTCATCAGCCATGAACTGGCGACATCGCGCATGAAGCTGCCGGTATTGCCGAGCACCGTCGCCGCCCAGAGGACCGCGAAAACCGGTTGTGCAAGGGGAGCAAAGCTGCTCGCGGAGGATTTTGCAGCACTCATTTGCCTGTTCCTTTCGTGAGATCGATTGCGGCGACGATGATGAAGGCACCGGCAAGGCCAAGATGTTCGAAGAAGGCGTTGGTGGCCATCATGCGGTCCATGCCGGGCGCCATTTCCCAGAAGCGCAGAGCGATGAAGGTGGCGAGAAGCGTGAAGCCTGCAAGCGCCAGCGCACCGGCCCAGCGCAGGAAGCCCGACACCACCAGTGCGGAGGCGGTGAGCTCGAACAGGATGACGACGACAGCGAATGCGACCGCCGGCTGAAGGCCAAAATGGTTCATCTCCGCAATCGCGCCGGGAAAGTCGAAGATCTTGGTCAGCGGCCCCTGAATATAGGCCGAGCAGAGCGCCAGAAGCGCAAGGGTTTTTGTGGCGGGTGCGGCAACGATATCCGCGAGAAGCCCGCGAAAGCGAAGGGTCGAAGATGGCTCGGTCATTTTTTGCTCCTGCGATCTGGCCGGTCGGTTCGAGCGGCGCTGCGTTCATCTGATGGAGCGATATTGGCGCAAAGGATTACCGCCAACAATTGCATCAATAGTTTCGATATAATTGCGCAATTTGCAACATTATCCCATTCACGCTGGGCCGGGCAGCAGCTATCCGCTGCCCGGTGGATATTTGTGCTGGCCGGGCTCAGACTGCCCAGCAGGAACAGCCCAGCGCTCCGAAAAAGCCCTTCAGATCGGCAATCGGCAATTTCGACGTCCATGCGCCGGCGTGGTCGTGGCCGTGAACTCCGCAATCATTGGCGCAGCCGCAGGAGGAGATCGCAGCCCGTCTGAGTGAATTCTTTCCAGCGCCCTGCGGCTCACCCCAGGCGGCATAACCGCCGAAGGTGCGCACAGGCGACCAGTCGGGCATGGCCGGCGGAATATTGCTTTCATCCAGCGTTCTGAAGTCACCGGCGCCATAAACGATCTTGCCGCCCACCATGGTCAGTTCCGAGGTGAGGAAGGAAATCTCATCTTCCGCGCAGGAGAAATAATCCTTGTCCGGCACCACGAGATCGGCGAACTGGCCTTTTTCGATGCGGCCCTTCTTGCCCTCCTCGTTCGAGAACCAGGTGACTTTTTCGGTCCACATGCGCAGCGCCGTCTCGCGGTCGAGGCAATTGGCGCGCGGATAAAGCTGCATGCCGCCCACCGTCTTGCCCGTCACCATCCAGAACAGCGACACCCAGGGATTATAGGAGGCGACACGCGTTGCATCCGTACCGGCCGAAACGTTCACGCCCTTTTCCAGCATCCGCGCAATCGGCGGTGTGGCTTCCGCCACGCCCTGGCCGTAACGCTCGACGAAATATTCGCCCTGATAGGCCATGCGGTGCTGGGTGGCGATGCCGCCGCCAAGGGCTGCGATACGGTCGATGGAGCGGTCGGAGATGGTTTCGGCATGATCGAAGAACCAGTTCAGCCCTTCGAGCGGAATGTCCCGGTTGACCTTTTCGAAGACATCCAGCGCCCGCGAAATCGTCTCGTCATAGGTGGCGTGCAGACGCCACGGCCAGCGGTTTTCCGCCAGAATGCGGACGACGTCTTCGAGCTCGCCTTCCATTTCCGGCGGCATGTCCGGGCGCGGCTGGCGGAAATCCTCGAAATCGGCAGCGGAAAAGACCAGCATTTCGCCTGCGCCATTGTGCCGGAAATAGTCGTTGCCCTGCTTGTATTTGACCGATGACGTCCAGTTGAGGAAATCTTCCTTCTCCTGTTTAGGCTTCTGCGTGAAGAGGTTGTAGGCCAGACGGACCGTCATCTGGTTCTCATCCGACAGCTTCTGAATCACCTCGTAATCATCAGGATAATTCTGGAAACCGCCGCCGGCATCGATCACGCCCGTCACGCCCAGCCGGTTCAGCTCCCGCATGAAGTGGCGGGTAGAATTGACCTGATAATCGAGCGGCAGCTTCGGCCCCTTGGCAAGCGTCGAATAGAGGATGCCGGCATTCGGCTTGGCGAGCAGCAGGCCAGTCGGATTGCCGTTCGCATCGCGGGTGATCTCGCCGCCGGGCGGGTTCGGCGTATCCTTGGTGTAACCGACGGCGCGAAGCGCAGCTCCGTTCAGCAGTGCCCGGTCGTAAAGATGCAGCAAGAAGACCGGCGTATCCGGCGCCACCGCATTGATTTCCTCGATGGTCGGCAGGCGCTTTTCAACGAATTGATGCTCGGTGAAACCGCCCACGACCCGCACCCATTGCGGGGCAGGCGTAATCGCCACCTGACGCTTCAGCATGTCCATGGCATCGGCAAGCGAGCGCACGCCGTCCCAGCGCAGTTCCATGTTGAAGTTCAGGCCACCGCGCACGACGTGGGTGTGGTTGTCGATCAGGCCGGGCATAACCCGCTTGCCCTTCAGGTCGACGATCTTTGTGTCCGGCCCGGCAAGGGCCATGACCTCGGCATCGCTTCCGACTTCCAGGAACAGGCCATCCTTGATGGCGACTGCCGTTGCATTGGGATTGCCGCGATCAAGCGTCGTGACGCGGCCATTGTGAAGGATCGTATCTGGATGCATGGAAGAACCTCCGGTCTTGAGGGGATCAGCGGCCTTAGCCGTTGAAAACAGATTCGGAAAGGCAAGGCTCGAGGCCGCGCCAAGAAAGGTGCGTCGTGTCGGCATCAGCTTCTCTCCCGCTCGGTCGGCTGTTTAACTTCGGCGAAACCCGTGGTTTCAGCGCCACCCTTCGGCATATGGCCGAACATGTGCGGCTTGATCTGGTTGATCCACGAAACGACGGCCGGTTCCTTGCCGGCAATCGTCTTTGCGAAAGGAATGATCTGCTCTCCAACCAGGATGCCGAGCAGGCCGACGAGAGCGATGACGGGCGGTGCGGGAGAACGCACATTGAGCAGGCTGTAAACGATACCGACCAGCAGGCCGGCGCCAAGGGACAGAAGATAGACTTTCATGGGAACCTCCTGATGGGTGAAAGCCGCACCGGGCTGGATGACGATCCTGCCGGCGCGGCGTGGTTGAAAGCTTATTTCTTGGCCGGGTTGGGGCCGATGCGCTTGCCGTGCTTGACGCGTTCTTCACCGCCATGGACATGGGTGACGGCATAGTCGATGCCCATGCCGTAGGCGCCGGAATGTTCCTTCACCAGCGAGGTGACGGCGTCATAGGTTTCCTTGCGTGCCCAGTCGCGCTGCCATTCCAGCAGCACCTGCTGCCAGGTGACGGGAATGATGCCGGCCTGCACCATGCGGTCCATGGCATATTTGTGCGCATCTACGGAGGTGCCGCCGGAGGCGTCCGCCACCATGTAGATCTCGTAATCTGCGACATCGTGGAGCGCGGAGAGCGCAAAGGTGGTGTTGCACACTTCCGTCCACAGGCCGGAGACGACGATCTTCTTGCGGCCACCGGCGGCGTTTTTTGCCAGCGCATCGCGGACATTCTGGTCATCCCAGGAATTCATAGAGGTGCGCTCGAGAATGTCGTTTTCCGGGAAGACCGCAAGCAGTTCTGGAAAGGTGTTGCCGGAGAAGCTTTCCGTTTCGACCGTGGTGATGGTCGTCGGGATATTGAAGATCTTTGCCGCCTTGGCGAGGCCGACGACATTGTTCTTCAGGGTCTGCCGGTCGATCGACTGCACACCGAAAGCCATCTGCGGCTGCTGGTCGATGAAGATGAGCTGGCTGTTGGCGGGGGTAAGGACTTCGAGCTTGGACATTTTCAGTTCTCCGTTCAGGTGGTGGTTGCCGATCTGCGGCGGTGGAAATTGAGAAGGCTTCGCCGGCCGGCCGCCCGGCAGGGGCAGCCGTCTTGAAAAGCGAGGATCTGTCTTGGTCAGTGGATGCGGATCAGGGACCCGCTTTATGCCGCAAGCGGAGCGAGATTCGCCTCGATCTGATTGCGGAAAGGCTCGTAGCGGTTCGGCAGCTTGAGCGCTTCGCCCAGATGCGCGGTATCCTCGTCGCGGTCGAAACCGGGTTCATTGGTCGCAATCTCGAACAGGATGCCGCCCGGCGTGCGGAAATAGATCGCCCAGAAATAATCGCGGTCAATGACGGGGGTGACCTGATAACCCGTATCCATCAGCGCCTTGCGCACTTCCAGCTGCTTTTCGCGGTTTTCGACTGCGAAGGCGATATGGTGGACCGAGCCTGCTCCCGACCGGGCAAAGGGTGTCTTGGGCAGGGCCGCAAGATCGATCGTATCTGCCCCGTTGCCGCCGGGAATGACGAAACGCGTCACATTGCCTTCAACGTCAGTCCGCTCATAACCCATGAAACGCAGCAGTTCTTCGGTTGCGGCAGTGTCATGCAAATTAAACCGTGCGCCGGTGAAACCGCGTATGGCGTTGTCTTCGGAAATTCCCTCGGCCAGCCAGGCGGCACGGGCGTCGTCGCCTGTTTCGATCAGAGCAAGGCCATCGCCATCGGGACCGGTGAAGCGCAGGCGATTGGCGCCGAAGACCGTGTCGGCCTTAATGCCGGCGGCGCCTTTGGCAAGGAGACGCTCTTTCCAGAAACCCAGCGAACCCTTCGGAATGGAAAACTGCGTCTCGCCCACCTCGCCGACGCCGGGACGGCCGGCCATCATGTTGGCGAAGGGAAAATAGGTCATGACCGTGCCGGGCGTTCCCTTTTCGTCGCCGTAATAAAGGTGATAGACGCTGGGTTCGTCGAAGTTGACGGTTTTCTTCACCCGGCGCAGGCCGAGCGTATCAGTGAAGAAGCTGTTGTTCTGCCGCGCATCCGACGCCATGGAGGTAACGTGGTGCAGGCCCTTGATATCCTTGATCATCGTCGGCGCCTTTCATCTTTGGTGTGTCCGTTTCGATGGACAAAGATGTAACCCGCTTGATTGCATCGCGGAATTGCAATATTTTTCTCGAATGAATTGCGATTTTTGAAATAATGGCGATGAACGATCATAAAGCTCTCAAAACCTTTCTGATGGCGGCCGAAAAGCGCAACTTCGCGCAGGTCGCCCGCGAACTGGGCATGACGGCAGCCGCCGTCACCCGCGCGATTGCCGCGCTTGAAGACGATCTCGGTGTGCAATTATTCGTCCGCACCACCCGGCAGGTTTCCTTGACGACGGACGGGGCGATCTTCGCCGCACAGATCCAGCCCGCGGTCGAGGCGCTGGAGAATGCCCGGCGCGATGTCCGCAACGCCCATAAGGCGGATGAGGGGCGCCTGAGGATCAGCGCGCCGACATGGCTCGGCAAAACCGTGCTGCCGCCGATCCTGTCCGGCTTCCGGGAGCTCTATCCGAAAATGTGCTTCGAGATTTCGCTCTCGGACGGCCTGATTAATATCGTGGATGATGACTACGATCTGGCGATCCGCATTTCGTCGGCCCCATCGGACAAATTCACAATCTGGCGCAAAATCAGGGCCGTGCCGAGAATATTGGTGGCGGCCCCGGGCAGCCGGTTTACGCAGATGGAACATCCGGGCGAACTGACCCCTGACGATTGCCTTGCCTATAGCGGCGAAAGCCGGAGGGAGAACTGGGTCCTGTCGGATGGCGGTTCCACCTTCACAATTGCGGCGGGACGCGCCTTCAGCGCCAATAATGGCGAGGTTCTGGCCGATATGGCGGCGGGGGGTGCAGGTGTGACCATGTTGCCGGGATTCCATATCGCCGAACACATCCGCAGCGGCCGGCTCGTTCATGTCCTGCCCGGCTGGGCGCCGCAGGAACTCTGGTTGACGCTCTATTATCCGCCCTATCAGAAACTGCCGCCCCGCATTGCGACCTTCTCGAAATTCTTCGAAGAGCAGCTACCGGCGCATATGGTAATGCTGGACTAGAGCCTACAAACCGCAACGACGCCGACTCGCACGAGCGCGCCGGCATGCTGCGTAACGTAAATGTAGCGGCAGCAAGAGCTGGCGATGGCCCAAGGCTGCCGTGACATTTTTATAGTCGGCTTCTACGCCAGATGCTGGTTGAAGAAGGCGGCGATCCGGTCGAACGGGATCTTGTCGGCGCGGTCATACAGGTCCGTATGGTTGGCGTCCGGAATGATCACGAGTTCTTTCGGTTCGGCAGCCGCCGCGAAAGCGGTCTCGCTGAAATAGCGGGAATGCGCTTTTTCCCCATGGATGAACATCACCGGGCGCGGCGATATTTCGGCAATATAGGTCAGGATCGGCATATTCATGAACGACAGGGGTGTCGTCTGCGTCCAGGCATTGCCGGAGTTGACGGCACGCGCATGGTAACCGCGCGGCGTCCGGTAATAGTCGTGATAGTCAACCAGGAACTGCGCTTCGCCACCGTTGAGATCGTTATAAGGCGGTTGATAGGCGGGGCTTCCCTTTTCCGCATCCTGCCAGCGCTGCCGGCTCATTTGCTCCAGCGCCTGCGTGCGCTGTTCGAGGGTAACGCTGTCGTTGTAACCTTTGGACATCACCCGCGTCATGTCATACATGGTACTGGCCACGACTGCCTTCACGCGCTTGTCCACCGCCACGGCATTCAGCGCCATGCCGCCCCAGCCGCAAATGCCGATGACGCCGATGCGCTCGCGATCCACGTAGGATTGCAGCCCGATATAGTCGACCGCGGCACTGAAGTCCTCGGTGTTGATATCCGGTGACGCGACGTTCCGGGGCTCACCGCCGCTTTCTCCGGTATAGGACGAATCGAACGCCAGCGCGGCAAATCCGCGCTCCGCCATGGTCTGTGCATAAAGGCCGGACGACTGTTCCTTCACCGCACCAAAGGGACCGCTGATGACAAGAGCGGCCAAAGGCCCCTGCCCGCCCGTCCGAAGCATTGCCGTGGCCCGGAAACCGGAGATAACAGCTTCCGCTTTAAAAAACCAACTACACGGCACCCGAAATAAAGGCGACAAAGCAAAGCATTGTCCGATTCTGGCAGCCGTTACATAGGTGGGTCAGCGCCCGGCAAGAATCGCAGGACAGTTTTAGACGAAAATAACGGTCAAACCCTTGCGCTCTCGCCCCTCCAAACGGACACTACTTATCCGAGAGCAGCCACGTCTGATTGCCCGCAGTGGAAGCTGATCGAATCGATAGTTAGCTTTGTAATTTTATACTCTATAAGACTCTAAGATACGCAAACATCAAGAATAAAATGCGCCGCCTCCAAATATTAACTAGGCTTTAAATGTTGGCCTGATATGACACGCACGTCGCGAAAATCTTAAGCGGCAGAAATTATTGAGCGGCATTCGCACAAGCTAGCGTGGAAAATCCGGGCCCCCTTCTCCGGCTCGAATTGCATGATGCGTTTCCAGCGCAGGTTCACATGAGCCATGTTCTCCACAATTTCGCTTTATTTGCGGATGTCGGACCGCTGTCATAACGGGCAGTGTCTGGCAGCAGATAGGCGTGACCATCCGCCATTCGGTAAAGGACACGTTCATGACTTCGATCCTCTCCTCATTGTCTGCTGTGCAGATTTCCAAGCTTTCGACGTCCACCATTGCCAGCCTGACGTCGGAAGACGTGAATGCTCTTGATAGCACCAAAATCAAGGCTCTTTCGTCATCTCAGATCGCGTCTTTGAGCACAGATAACCTTGCTCTTTTCAGCTCTGAGGACCTGCGCGCCATTTCCGTGACGGCAGTCAAGGGTCTGACCCTCACCCAGATGGCGAAACTGAGCTCCGCTCAGGTCAGCAGCCTGTCGTCTTCTCAGGTTACCGCCCTTTATGCCAGCCAGATTGACGCCCTTTCGACCGACCAGATCAAGGCACTCAACTCGTCTCAGGTCGCAGGCCTCAGCTCCGCTCAGGTTGCAACACTGAGCAGCGACGAACTGGCCCTCTTCTCCACCGACGAGATCAAGGCGATCAGCGCCACTGCCATCGCTGGTCTTTCCACAGCAGCCATCGCCGCTCTGAGCACCGACAATGCAGCCGCGCTGACAAAGACGCAGATCGCCGCCTTGTCTTCCACGCAGTTCAATGCGCTCAGCTCCGGCAGCCTTGCAACCTTCTCGGCAGACGAAGTCAAGGCGATCAGCACCAAGATCCTTGCTGGTCTCGATGTGACCAAGCTCAGCACCGGCAATATCGCCGCACTCAGCAAGGCGCAGGTTTCGGCGCTCTCCACGGCGCAGTTTGCGGCCATGTCGACTGATCAGATCAAGGCGCTGACCTCCGAGCAGGTCTCTGGCCTCAGCTCTGCTCAGGTCGCGACGCTCAGCAGCGACGAACTGGCTCTCTTTTCGACAGACGAGATCAAGGCGATCGCCGCCAACGCCGTTGCCGGCCTTTCGTCCGCAGCCCTCGCTGCCCTTACGACCGACAATGCATCTGCCCTGACGAAGACGCAGATTGCCGGCCTTTCGTCCACGCAGCTCAACGCACTGACCTCCGCAAACCTCGCCACCTTTACGGCAGACGAGATCAAGGCGATCACCACCAAGGCGCTCTCCGGTCTCGATGTGACCAAGCTCAGCACCGGCAACATCGCCGCGCTGACCCTCTTCTCCACGGCAGAGATCGGTGCCTTGAGCGCCAATGCGGTCGCTGGCCTTTCCACGGCGGCTCTGGCTGCCCTTACGACCGACAATGCCACGGCCCTGACGAAGACCCAGATTGCGGGCCTCTCGTCCACGCAGCTCAACGCCCTGACCTCGGCTAGCCTCGCCACCTTCACGGCAGACGAAGTCAAGGCAATCACAACCAAGGCGCTCGCTGGCCTTGATGTCTCCAAGCTCAGCACGGGCAATATCGCCGCACTCAGCAAGGCACAGGTTTCGGCCCTCTCAACGGCACAGTTTACCGCCATGTCGACTGATCAGATCAAGGCGCTGACCTCCGATCAGGTTTCCGGCCTCAGCTCCGCTCAGGTCGCGACGCTCAGCAGCGACGAACTGGCTCTCTTCTCTACCGATGAGATCAAGGCCATCGGCGCCAACGCCGTTGCCGGCCTTTCGTCCGCAGCCCTCGCTGCCCTTACGACCGACAATGCATCTGCCCTGACGAAGACCCAGATTGCCGGCCTTTCGTCCACGCAGCTCAACGCACTGACCTCCGCAAACCTCGCCACCTTTACGGCAGACGAGATCAAGGCGATCACCACCAAGGCGCTCTCCGGTCTCGATGTGACCAAGCTCAGCACCGGCAACATCGCCGCACTGACCAAGGCTCAGGTAACGTCGCTTTCCTCGACGCAGTTCGCGGCGCTCTCGACCGACCAGATCAAGGCTCTCACCTCCGATCAGGTCTCTGGCCTCAGCTCCGCTCAGGTCGGCACACTGAGCAGCGACGAACTGGCCCTCTTCTCCACCGATGAGATCAAGGCTATCGCCGCCAACGCCGTTGCCGGTCTTTCTACCGCTGCCCTGGCCGCTCTCAGCACCGATAATGCAGGGGCACTGACGAAGACCCAGATTGCGGGCCTCTCGTCCACGCAGCTCAACGCGCTGACCTCGGGTAGCCTCGCCACCTTCGCGGCAGACGAAGTCAAGGCAATCACTACCAAGGCGCTCGCTGGCCTTGATGTCTCCAAGCTCAGCACCGGCAATATCGCCGCACTCAGCAAGGCACAGGTTTCGGCCCTCTCCACGGCACAGTTTGCCGCCATGTCGACCGACCAGATCAAGGCGCTGACCTCCGATCAAGTGTCCGGTCTCAGCTCCGCTCAGGTCGCGACGCTCAGCAGCGACGAACTGGCCCTCTTCTCCACCGATGAGATCAAGGCCATCGCCGCCACTGCCGTCTCCGGTCTGACGACTGCGGCTATTACGTCGCTTACCACCGACAACGCCGCAGCACTGACCAAGACCCAGATTGCGGGCCTGTCTTCGACGCAGCTCAACGCCTTCAACTCCGCGAACCTTGCCACCTTCACGGCGGACGAAGTCAAGTCGATCACCGCCAAGGCTCTCGGCGGTCTCGACGCCACCAAGCTCAGCACCGGCAATATCGCCGCACTCAGCAAGGCTCAGGCCGCAGCACTGTCCTCGACGCAGTTCGCAGCCCTCTCGACCGATCAGATCGCGGCACTGACCTCCGAACAGGTGTCTGGTCTGAATTCTGCTCAGGTCGCTACGCTCAACAGCACCGAGCTGGCGCTGTTCTCGACAGACGAGATCAAGGCTATCAGCGCCAATGCCGTCGCCGGTCTTTCCACCGCGGCTATCGGCGGCCTCAGCACCGCCCAGGCTGGAGCTCTTTCGGCCCAGCAGCTGAAAGTCATGAACGACGCACAGGTTGAAGCGGTCATCAAGGCTTACAAGGGTGTATAAAATTTAAGAAACGAGACAATCCACGACGCGGCCCGAAGCCGCGTCGTGGCACATTTGGGCTTTTCGTCGCAGAATACTTCGAAAGATTTCTGAAAAATTCGTCTGCATCGTTTATCGAAACAATGCTTTCGTCGCGCGATAGAACAATAGGCTGAGGCATTCTCGCCGGGAGAAAATATCAGCAATTGGTCCCTTGGCCTGACTGATCCGTTGCCTCCCAGGCGACCGTTCGACTGGAAGGACATTTCGCTCCTCAAAGCCCGCGGCTGATCAGCGCAAGCAACCCGGTTCTCAATACATCCAGCCACAGGCAAGTTACCTGCGATAGCTAAGGACGGCCCATCAACAGGCTGTTCTTATCTTCGACCCTTTGTCGCCTTGCCGCAGGATGTCATGACCGCCAACCAAGTCTCCCCATCAAATGACGACACCGCTCCGAGCGCACTCGATCTTGCGCGGAACCAGCGGCTGAGCCTCATGGATCTGCTGAGCATATCAGAGGCGCTCAATGCCGCCGGGCAACAGGCGGCGGCGGCGGAACTTTACAAGACCTGGGTCGCATTCAACGACAACAACCCGACGATCCATCTCGCCTATTTCAACTATGCCGTCATGCTCAACCAGCTGGGCGATCGGGCCGGCGCTGTACAGGCGTTTCGCGCCTGCCTGAAGGCCAACCCGGATTTCGCGCCCGGCCACATCAATCTCGGCCGCGCGCTTGAAGATGCCGGGCTGATCGGCCATGCGGTAGAGCAATGGTCGCATTATGCCGAAGCGACGAAAAGCGTCGACGCCGAGACAATCGGCCATCGGCATATGACCCTGCAGAATATGGGCCGGGTTCTCGAAGGCGCCGGAAAGCTCGAAGAGGCCGAGACCGCCTTGCTGCAGGCGTTCGAACTGCGGCCGGAACTGCCGGAGGCCGGCCAGCACTGGGCATCGTTGCGGCAGCGCCAGTGCAAATGGCCCATACTTGCCCCTTCGAGCCATATTCCCGTGCGCAAGATGCTCGATGCGATGTCGTCGCTGACGCTGAGCTGTTACGCCGACGACCCGATGTTCCAGCTCGCCAAGGCATATCGCCTCAGCAAGATGCTGGTCGGTGCACGTCCGGACCTCAGCCGGTTCCCGCGCAGGTCACCGAAGCAGAAATCCGGCACCGGCCAGCGTCTGCGCGTCGGCTATCTTTCGTCGGATCTTCGCGATCATGCCGTCGGCTTCGCCCTCTGCGAAGTTCTGGAACTGCATGACAAGGACAGCATCGAGGTCTTCGCCTATTATTGCGGCAATGTCCGCGGCACTGACAGCACGCAGGCACGCATCAAGGCCGCGGTTCACTGCTGGCGTGATATTCACGGCATGGATGACGCCACTGCGGCATCTCAGATCATTGCCGACGAGATCGATATATTGATCGACGTGAATGGCTACACCAAGGATGCCCGTACGAAAATCTTCGCCTATCGTCCCGCGCCTGTCATCGTCAGCTTCTGCGGTTATCCCGGATCAATGGGAAGTCCGTTCCATCAATATCTGATCTCAGATGGTTACATGATCCCGCCGGAGAACGAGATCTATTATTCCGAGAAGGTGCTCCGCATCGCCTGCGACCAGCCCCTCGACCGGAAGCGGTCCATCGCCCCCCGGCCGACCCGGGCAGAGGTCGGACTGCCGGAGGATGCATTCGTTTATGCCAGCTTCAACGGCATGCAGAAGATCACGGAAAACTGCTTCGCACGCTGGATGACTATTCTGTCGGAGACGCCCGGCAGCCTGTTGTGGCTGCTGGCGGGTGATGACGACGTCAATCAACGCCTGCGAGACCTTGCGGAAAAGAGCGGCGTCGCGTCCGACAGGCTCATCTTCGCACCGAAGGCCCAGAACCCGCAGCATATTGCGCGCATCGGCCTTGCCGATCTGTTCCTCGACACGTTCCCCTATGGCGCGCATTCCACGGCGTCGGATGCGATAACCTCAGGCCTGCCGGTTCTCACCATGTCGGGCAAGACCTTTGCCGCACGCTTCTGCGGCAGCATCGTCACCGCAGCAGGCGTGTCGGAGATGATCTGCTCCTCACCGGAAGATTATGTCGCCCGCGCCATCGGTTTCGAACGCGACCGCAAAAGCCTTCTGGAGGTCAGGGAATCGATCGCCCGGCAGCGCGACACCAGCGTGCTGCGCGATATTCCCGCCCTGGCGCGGCGTCTCGAAGAACTCTTCTGGCAAATGCAGGGTGAATGCGAGCGTGGCGAGACCCCGGTGCCCGACCTCAGCAATCTCGATATTTATTACGAAGCAGGTGCAGAAGCGCTGCAGGAAAACATCGAGTTCGAGGACGAACAGAGTTATCGCGAGCGCTACCTGAAGAAGCTGAGGCAATGGCACGATTATGCGCCGATCCCCTATGACCGCCGCCTCTGGCAGAAACCGGACAATTGAGCGGGGATCGAACGACACCGGCGAGGACAAGCGCCGTGCGGCGACTCCCGGCAAATCTTGACCGCCCGCAAGGCGATGGATGAACAGGACTGACTTAGCAATGATCGCGGACGAAAGAATTGTCATTGTGGGTGCCGGGCTTTCCGGCGCGGTCATTGGCCGCGAGCTTGCACTGGCGGGCCACAGGGTCGATATCGTCGATGCCCGCGATCACATTGCCGGCAATTGCCACACCGAACGCGACGGTGAGACCGGCGTTATGGTGCATGTTTACGGTCCGCATATTTTCCATACCGACGACAAGGAAGTCTGGGACTATGTGAACGGCTTTCAGACATTCATGCCTTACAAGAACCGGGTCAAAACGACGAGCGGCGAGCGCGTCTATTCGCTGCCGGTCAACCTGCACACGATCAACCAGTTCTTCGGTAAGAATTTCCGGCCCGATGAAGCCAGAGCCTTCATCGAGGAAAAGGCCGACAAGTCGATTACCGATCCACAGACCTTCGAGGAGCAGGCGTTGCGCTTCGTCGGCCGCGATCTCTATGAGGCCTTCTTCAAGGGATACACCGAGAAACAATGGGGTTGCTCGCCGACGGAACTGCCGGCCTCGATCCTGAAACGCCTGCCCGTGCGCTTCAACTATGACGACAACTACTTCTTCCACAAATATCAGGGCATGCCGGAAACCGGCTATACGGACATGATCGAACGCATCCTCGATCATCCGAATATCAGCGTCAAACTTGGCACACATTTCCAGCGCGCCGAAGCGCCGGCCTCCGCACACGTCTTCTATTCCGGTCCGCTCGACGGCTATTTCGACTTCGAATTCGGCCGTCTGGCGTACCGGACGCTCAATTTCGAGCGCTTCACCTATGACGGCGACTATCAGGGCTGCGCGGTGATGAATTATGGCGACGTCTCGGTGCCCTTTACCCGCATCACCGAACACAAGCACTTTTCTCCGTGGGAAGACCATGCCGGCTCCGTCTGCTACAGGGAGTTCTCCCATGAATGCGGCCCGCAGGACATTCCCTATTATCCCATCCGGCTGGTCGAGGACAAAGAACAGCTCGCCGAATATGTGGCGCGCGCCGAACGGGAAGCGTCGGTAACCTTTGTCGGGCGGCTCGGGACCTATCGTTATCTCGACATGGATGCGACCATTCGCGAGGCGCTCGACACCGCCCGCCTCTATCTCGCCCGGCGATCGGAGGGCGCTCCCATGCCGGCATTTCTGCATTCACCCCTTTGAGGTGACGGCGGCTGAAGCGTAGCAACTTCAGGTTCAGGCAAGCCCGATTGCGTACTCAACATCTGAAAAATGGTGGATCTCAGTGACCGATGCCCCTCCGGGGGCTCGGGCGGAAAATCCACCTGTTGGGCCTGGACTTTAGGATTTTCAGACATGACGTCGATCATTTCTTCCCTGAACGTCAATCAGATCAGATATCTCTCGACAGAGGCGGTCGCTGCCTGGACAACTGAGGACGTCGCGTCGCTTTCCACAACGCAGATCAAGGCGCTCTCCTCGGATCAGATCGCGGCACTGGATGTGGAGGATGTCAAAGTCCTCAACTCACAACAGTTGAGCGCCATTTCGCAGGGCGCCATCGTTGGCCTGACGCTGGATCAGCTCAACATTCTCGATCAATACGCCATCAAAAGCCTGAATTCGAGCCAGATTTCTGCGCTCACCACCACCCAGCTCCATGCCCTGACGACGGAACAGGCGGAGGCTTTGACCTCATCTCAGGTGCGCGCCCTCAATGCGACGCAAATTGCCGCCCTGAGCGCGGAAGATATAGCAACATTCTCAACCGCCGACATCGCCGCAATCACAAGCAAAGCCATGCCGGGCTTGAGCACCGAGGTGATCGCAGGGCTGACCCCGGATCAGATCGCGGCCCTGAGCACGAGCGCCGTTGCAAGCCTGACGACCGACCAGATCGCGGTCCTGAGCCCGGATCAGGCCGAAGCCCTGTCGCCGGCGCAGGTCAAAGTGCTGAGCTCGATGCAACTCGCTGCCCTCGGCACAGACGATATAGCGACATTCTCGACTGCCGACATCGCGGCGATTACCGTCAAGGCCATGCCGGGCCTCAGCACCGAGGCAATCGCAGCGTTTACCCCGGATCGGATCGCCGCCCTCAGCGCAAGCACGATTGCCGGTCTGACGATCGACCAGATAGAAACCCTGAGCACCGCCCAGATCGCCGCACTGACGACGGCCCAGATTGCCGCACTCAAGACGACGCACATTGCCGCCTTAAGCACCAGCCAGGTCGAAGCCCTGTCGCCGCAACAGGTGAGGTCGCTGAGCGCGGCACAATTCGTGGCTCTCAGCGCGGAGGACATCGCGACATTCTCAACCGCCGATATAGCGGAGATCACCGGCAAAGCCATGCCCCGTCTGGGCACGGAGACGATCAGCACGCTGACCAGAGAGCAGATCGCCGCACTGACAACGGCCCAGATGAACGCCCTCGGCGTAGCGCAGTTCCAGGCCTTGAGCGCGGCTCAGATCGAGGCCCTGTCAACCGCTCAGATTGCCGCCCTCAGCACCGGCGTGGTCGCAAACCTGATAGCCGACCAGATCGAAGCCTTCAGCACCCAGCAGGTCGAGGCCCTGTCCTCGGCTCAGGTGAAATTGCTGAGCTCGATCCAGCTTGCGGCCCTGAGCGCGGAGGATATAGCAACATTCTCGATCGCCGATATCGCGGCAATCACCGGCAAAGCCATGTCCGGCCTGAGCGCGGACGCAATCGCGGTGCTATCCACCGCCCAGATCGCCGCCCTGACCACCAGCGCCATTGCCGGCCTGACGGCCGATCAGATCGAAGTTCTAAGCACCGAGCAGGTCGAGGCGCTGTCTCCGACGCAGGTGAAGTCCCTGAGTTCAGCGCAGCTTGCAGCCCTGAGCGTCGAGGATCTGGCGACATTCTCGACCGCCGATATCGCAGCGATCACGAATAAAGCCATGTCGGGCTTGAACACCGATGTTATCGCGGCCTTCACCACGGCTCAGATCGGCGCCCTCACCACCAGCGCCATTACCGGCCTCACCTCCGATCAGATCGAAGCCCTGAGCGGCAATCAGGTCAGCCTTCTATCCACCGCGCAGATCAAGGCGTTGAGTTCGGTTCAGGTCGCCGCCCTGGGCAACGATGTGGCCGCCCTGTCCACCAGCCAAACGGCCGTGTTGAGCACATCGGGCATCAAGGGTCTGACCAGCGATCAGGTTGCGGCCCTCAGCATCGATCAGTTCGCGGCCCTGACCACGGCCCAGATCGCGGCTTTCGGCTCGGGGCAGATTGCGGCATTGAGCACGGACAATATAGCATCGCTCTCCGTGGCCCAGCTTGCGGCAATGAGCACCTCCGGCATCCTCGGACTTTCGACCAGCCAGATCGCCGCCCTCAGCACCGATCAGGTTTCCAGGCTGTCGACCAAGCAGATGGCGCGATTGAGCGCGGCACAAATTGCCACCCTCGGCACAGACGACATCGCCGCTCTTTCAACGGCCCAGATCGCCTCCCTGAGCGCTGCGGGCATTACGGGACTAAGCGCGCAACAGCTGGCGACCCTCACCACCAGCCAGGCCGAAGCCTTGACGAGCGCGCAGATCGTCAATCTCGGCTCCACACAGATTTCGCAGCTGGGCACGGACGATCTGGCGAAATTCACGACCAAGGACATCGCCGCGATCACGTCCAGCGCAATCGCAGGACTGACGGCAGAAACCCTTGCTTCCCTGACGACAGTCCAGATTGCCGCCCTGAATGTACAAAGCATCGGTGCGTTGAGCACCGCGCAGATCGGCGCCTTGAGTATCGCCCAGGTCGAGGCCTTGACCACCGCCCAGGTCGGCGCTCTCAGCCCGAAACAGATCGCCGCCTTGAGCGCGGATAACATTGCGACATTCTCGACCAAGGATATCGCCGCGATCAGTTCCAGTGCGATCTCCGGATTGTCGGCAGAGACCATCGCCTCCCTGACGACAGCCCAGATTGCCGCCCTGAGCGTGCAAAGCATCGGTGCGTTGAACACCGCGCAGATCGCCGCCCTCAGCACCGCGCAGGTCGAGGCCTTGACCAGCGCTCAGGTAAGCGCTCTGAGCTCGACGCAGGTAGCGGCCCTGAGCGCGGAGGATATGGCGACGTTCTCGACCAAGGACATTGCCGCCCTCAGTTCGAATGCAATCCCGGGCCTGTCCACCCAAACCATAGCGTCGCTGACGACAGCGCAGATCGCAGCGCTGAGTACGGCTGGCATTGGCGGGTTGAGCACCGGACAGGTCGCAGCGCTTACTGGCGATCAGGTGGACGCCCTGACCAGTACCCAAATCGCGGCACTCACCTCCAAACAGGTTGCGGCCTTGAGCGTGGCTGACATCGCCTCGCTGTCAGCAGCCCAGATAGCCGCCCTCAGCACGGCGGGCATAACGGGCCTGACCACTGACCAGATCGCAGCACTCGACACCGCGCAGGTCGAGGCTTTGACCGAGACCCAGGTCGGTGCTCTCAGCTCGAAACAGATTGCGGTCTTGGGTACGGACGACATGGCAACGTTCTCGACCAAGGACATTGCCGCGATCAGTTCAAATGCCATCCCGGGCTTGTCAACGGAGACCATAGCGTCGCTGACCACGGCCCAGGTCGCAGCCTTGAGTGCTGCTGGCGTTGGGGGACTGAACACCGGACAGGTCGCCGTCCTGACGAGCGATCAAGTCGACGCCCTGATCAGTATCCAGGTCGGCGCCCTCACCTCCAGGCAGGTTGCCGCCCTCAGCGTGGCCAGCATCGCCTCGCTTTCGGCAACCCAGATAGCCGCTCTCAGCACGATGGGCATAGCGGGCCTGACCACCGATCAGATCGCCGCTCTCAACACCGCTCAGGTCGAGGCCCTCACCAGTGCTCAGATCAGCGTCCTCAGCGCAAAACAGATTGCGGCCCTCAGCGCCGGTGGCCTTGATACATTCACCGCCGCCGAACTGGCTGTCATCAGCTCAAGTGCGATCTCGGGCCTGTCGACAGCGGCAATCGCTTCGCTGACGACGGCGCAGATCGCAGCCCTCGGCGCGGCGGCAGTACCCGGCCTGACCACCGCCCAGATCGCGGCCCTCGGCACCGGTCAGGTGGATGCCCTCACCAGCGCCCAGATCGCCGCCCTCACCTCCAGGCAGGTTGCGGCTCTGAGCGTGGCCAGCATCGCCTCGCTCTCGGCAGCCCAGATAGCCGCCCTCAGCACTGCGGGCACGGCGGGCCTGACCACCGATCAGATCACGGCGCTCGACACCGTTCAGGTCGAGGCCCTGACCAGTGGTCAGATCGGCACTCTCAGTTCGAAACAGATCGCGGCTCTCAGCGCTGGCGATCTCGATACATTCACTGCCGCCGAGCTGGCCGCCATCAGTTCGAATGCAGTCTCGGGCCTGTCGACAGCCACGATCGCCTCGTTGACGACCGCTCAGATCGCCGCACTCGGCGCGGCGGCAATACCGGGCCTGACCACGGATCAGATCGCGGCTCTCGGCACCGGTCAGGTAAGCGCGCTGACCAATGCCCAGATCGGCGCCCTCACCTCCAAACAGGTTGCGGCCCTGAATACGGCCGACATCGCCTCCCTTTCCGCCAGCCAGATAGCGGCTCTGGACGCCAAGGCGATTGCGGGCCTTGGCAGCGCACAGACCGGCGCGTTGAGCATTGAACAGGTCCAGACATTATCCACCCGGCAGATAGCATCGCTGAATTCGGATGCGCTCAAGGGCCTGTCTGCGGAGATGCTGGAAACCTTCTCGACGGAGGAACTCGCGGCTATCGGCTCAAGCGCGATAAAGGGACTGTCCACGGACTTTATCGCCGCTCTTTCCACCGCCGAGGTTGCAGCCCTGAGCACGGCTGGCGTCGCCGGATTGACCGGCGATCAGATCAATGCCCTCGGCAAGGACCAGATCGAAGCACTCTCCACCAGCCAGATCGCCGCATTGAGTTCGGCCGGACTTGCGGGATTGACGGCGGATGATCTGGATACATTCTCGACCGGCGAACTTGCCGCCATCAGTTCGACGGCGATAAAGGGACTGTCCGCCACCGTCGTGGCCTCCCTGTCTTCTCAGGAGATCGCCGCTTTGACGACGGGCCAGGTGGCTGCGCTGAGCTACGGTCAGGTCGCGGCAATGGGGTCTGCGCAAATCGGAGCGCTGTCACTGTCACAGGTCAGCGTCCTCAACGCGCTGCAGGCAGCCGCGCTTGTCGGCGACGACCTGACGGCATTTTCCACCGAGCAGATCATCAGCCTGAGTTCGAGCGCGATCTCCGGATTGGGCACCGGTACACTCGCTGCCCTGACGGCATCCCAGGCGGCAGCCTTCACACCAGGCCAGATCGCCGCCATGACATCGGCGCAGGTTACGGCCTTGAACAGCGCCAAGACCACCAACAGCTCTGTCCAGGATATCGCCTCCCTGATCTCAACCACCAACGAGACGACTTCGACCGAGGACAGCGCGACCAGCACCTCAGTGGCGGCTTCGAGTGAAACGCAGGAGACGTCTGACGTCGCTGCAACCATTTTGTCTTATCTGGACGTCTGATTTTAGCCTGCGAACAGGAAAATAACCAGGCCGGGATAGCTGCCATTGCCTGATGGCAGCCGCCATTTCGCCGGCTCACCAACCCCGCGTCAGGTTGCGATCAGACCGGGGCCGGGCTGCTCGTCGCTGGCGCAAGGTTCCGTGCGATCTCTCCGGCAACGAAGATCGCGTGCTCGGTAACCTGGGGCAGGCCCATCAGCTCACCGAAGGTTCCGCGCGCCAGCGGACCGCCGATCAGCAGCGTTTCAATGGCCTGGCCGCGGCTGTCGATGGCGCGGGATCGCTCGTCGCAGTGGATGCCCAGCCCCGTCGGGCAAAAGGTCAGAAGACCCGCCTGCTCCAGACCGGAAAGAAAAGCCTGCGATTTCAGAATTCCACCATGGGCGGGACCGGTCGTCACGACGATAGCATCGACATCGAGCCGCGCGATGTCCCTTTTGCCGCGAAACCGCAGATCGACATGCAACGAACCGTCTTCGCCAGCCTTTGCGGACACAAGCGACCCGGGGACGATCTGTAGCTGGCCCGAAATTATGGCCTCATCCAGAAGTTTCTCCACCTGCGGCGCGATCCTGAACCGGTGCGCGTCCCAGAAGGGCCGCAGCCACCGCACCACCCTGCGCTTTTCGATCAGCGGAAGGTTCCGCCATATGTCGCGTCCCTGCAGGCGAACGGCGTCCAGAACGCCATGCCAGCTCGCACCGCCCGCTTGCGACACTCGCACAGCCTCTCGAATCCGCCGCAATAGTTCCGACGCGCTTTTGGACGGCGGATCGACAAAATCGCCGTAGGGTTCCTGCGGCAAGGCCGGATGGCCACGCGACCGCAAACCGCGGCGCGACAGCGAAACGACCCGCGCATGATGGCCGCGCCGGTGGAGCGCGGCAAAGGCATCAGCCGCGGTCAAGCCATTGCCGACGATCAGAATGCGGTCACCCGCGGCGATATTTTCCAGCGCAGCGTCCGCATTCAAATCCGCCACCAGTTTCGGATGGCCGGCAAGCGGTTTCAACACCTGCGGAAGCGCCGGCGGCGGATGGCTTGTCGCAACCACCACGATGTCCGCGAAGTGGCTGTCGCCGTCTGCGGTTTGCAGCTCCCAACCATCCGCATGGCGGGCCACATGTTCCACCGTGCTGCGCCTGTGCTCAACAACGCCCGCATCCAGCAAAGGCGCGATCTCGGCCGCGACATAGGCGCCGAAGACCCTGCGTTGCGGATAGGCCTGCCCATCGGGCAAAACTGCTGCTGCATCGCCCGCAAGCGCGTTCGACCTGTCGAGATAATGGAGGAAATTATCCGGATCATCAGGATAAAGCGTCATGCGCCCGGCCGGTACGTTGATCCGGTTGGCCGGCTCCGGCGTGGAATAGGCAAGCCCCGCGCCCAATGCCGCTCTCGGTTCGAACACCACGATCCGCACATTTTCGAACGCCCCAGCGGCTCGATGGAGATGAAGGGCAATCGCTGCCCCACTAAATCCACCGCCTATGATGGCGACAATGGCATTCTTCCGGCTCACTGACATTTCAACTCACGCGATCTCGGCGGCTCACGGACCGAATAACGTCCAATTTTAGCAGCCGGGATGAAAAATTCACAGCGATACGTGTCAGGCCGCGCAAGTTCGAACGCATGCGTCCCGTCCGGTTCGGGTACGGCACTTTCGGCGGATCAGCGGCGAAGGCCGCCGCTCCACCTTTTCTGCCTGCGTTATTCGGCTGCAATCGCCGCGCTCTCCTCGGCCTCTTCGAGTGCGCGCACCAGCGGAATGACGTGCTTGCCGAAATACTCGACCTCCTCCTGGAAATGCAGGAAACCGAGCAGGATGAGGTCGGCGCCGGCGCGCTTCAGGCGCACGATGCGCTCCGCCACCTGTTGGGGGGTGCCGATGAGGTTAGAGCGGAAACCGTCATTGTACTGAACGAGATCCTCGAAGCTGGATTTCGCCCAGTTGCCCTCTCCTTCCGGGGAGGCCTTACCGGCATTCTTCACCTCATGGCCAAAAGCATTGACCGCTTCCGGATTGGCCTTCTCGATGATTTCGGCAAGCACGGCCTTTGCCTCTTCCTCCGTCTCACGCACGATGGCGAAGGCATTTACGCCGACCTTCACCGAATGATTGTTCTCAGCCGCCTTGGCACGGATGTCATCGACCTGCCTTGCGATTTCTTCCGGGGTGTTACCGTTGGTGAAATACCAGTCGGAAACGCGGGCCGCCATATCGCGGGCTGCGCGCGAAGAACCGCCCTGAAAGATTTCAGGCTGCGGATCAACCGGTTTCGGCTTCAGGGAATAATTGTTGAATCGATAGAAATCGCCGCGGAAGGTGAAGCTGTCTTCCGTCCAGATGCCGCGCAATGCACGGATGAACTCCTCCGAGCGGCGATAGCGCTCGTCGTGGTCGAGCCACGGTTCGCCGATTGCATGGAACTCGCCGCGAAACCAGCCGCTGACAATATTGACCGCAACGCGGCCATTGGTGAGGTGGTTAATCGTGGCGATCTGTTTTGCAGCGAGCGCCGGGTTCCACGGCCCCGGCAGAATGGCGGCGATGACCTTCAGCGTCTTTGTCGACTCCAGCAGGGAATGGCTGAAAGACACGGATTCATGCTGGAACTCGGCGCCGTAACCGGCCGTGAACCGAATCTGGCTCAGCGCATAGTCAAAACCGCTCGCTTCCGCGATCTGCGCGAGCTTGCGGTTATAGTCGATGGTCCAGCTGGTGCGTTGTTCAATGTTGGAGATGACGAGGCCACCGGAAACATTCGGCACCCAATAGGCGAATTTAACGGGCTCGGCGGTGCGTGCGGTCATGATAAATTCCTCTCTTACAATCTCAGTCGGCAGCCGCTTCGCGTGAAACGACGGAAAGGGTCGGATGGTGATCGCCGCCGCCAAGCGCTTTGGCGGGTAAAAGCTCGAACAGATCGGCGACGGCGCGCTCAATGCGCGCTTCGACAGCCGGGTTTGAAAGCGTGTGTCCGGTAAAATCCGCCTCGACGGCATAAACCGTGGTCGGCACGGTAACAGCGCCGAAGAAGCCGAACAGCGGACGGAACTGGTGTTCCAGCATCAGGCCATGCAGCGGCGAGCCGCCGGTCGCGGCAAGGATCACGCGTCGACCCTGCAGGGCACGAAAATCGACGAGATCGAATAAATGCTTGAGCGCGCCCGTATAGGACGCGCGATAGACCGGCGAACCGACGACGAGTACATCGGCAGCCTCCACGGCATCGACAATCGCACGCCCGGCCTCGTCGAGCTCATCTGCGCGCAATGCCCGAAATAGAACCGGGGCGGCATCGGCGAGATCGATGAGGTCGGTTTCAACCTTCGCCGTCCGCCCGATCGCGGCAACAATTCGTTCAACGACATGCGCCGTGCGGGAAGGCCGCTTCACACTACCGGAAATGCCAAGGATCTTCATATCCGTTCGCCCTTCTTTTGTGTGTATTTTCTATGTTTTTAATAGGCTATCAAAGACGCTCGTTCCAAAAGCCGCATATTTTGAGAAATGCTTTCGCGTATATGGGCCGAAGCGCGACTGTTTCACGCAGGGCAACGCGGTCGCTGCAAGCGCCGGAGCGGAAAGCCGCTCATACCCTCAACGGGCGGATATCGCCCAAAAGCAGGACACCGGGGATCTCCGATCCCCGGTGTCAATATCTAGAGCGATGCTTTCAGCGCCTCAACCTAGCGCGCCGTAAAGGCAGGGCAAGGATCAAAACTCCTCCCAGTTGTCGGGGGCGGTATTCAACGCGGCATTGCCTGAAAACGCCGCCCTTATCCTGCCGCCAAGCGCACGCGCGGGAGACGCTGCAGGCCTGTCGGCGACCGATGCCGTGCGTACGGGCGCAGAGGCCTCACCATAACCGCCTTCGGACAGTTTGAACTGCGCGATCAGCCCGTTCAGCGAAGACGCCTCGCGTGCAAGCCCGTGGCTTGCGGCGGTGCTTTCCTCCACCATGGCGGCGTTCTTCTGGGTGTCCTGATCCATCTGGTTCACGGCCGTATTGATCTGCTGAAGACCGGAGGATTGCTCCTGTGCCGATTCCGCGATGGCGGCGACGTGCCGGTTGATTTCCTGCACCTCCGTCACGATCAGTTCCAGCGCCTTGCCGGTTTCACCAACCAGCTGCACGCCCTGCTGAACCTGACCGTTGGATGTCGTGATCAGGTTCTTGATCTCCTTGGCCGCACCGGCGGAGCGTTGCGCCAGTTCGCGAACCTCCTGCGCGACAACGGCAAAGCCCTTGCCCGCCTCACCCGCACGGGCAGCTTCAACGCCCGCATTCAGCGCCAGAAGGTTGGTCTGGAACGCGATCTCGTCGATCACGCCGATGATGTTGGAAATCTCATTGGCGGATGTCGCGATCTGCTCCATTGCAGCGACGGCCTGCTGCACCACCTCTCCGGATTTTTCAGCGCCGACTTTTGCACGGCCGACGAGGTGACCCGCTTCCTGCGCCCGCTTCGTGGCGTCCTTCACCGTCGTGGTGATCTCCTCCAGCGCAGCCGCAGTCTCCTCAACGGCGGCAGCCTGCTGCTCCGTGCGTCTCGCCAGATCGTCCGCCGCAGACCTTATCTCATTGGCGCCGGCGTCGATGCCGCGCGCGTTCTGCGCCACCTGGCTCAAGGTCGACTGCAACTGTTCCGCAGCCCGGTTGAAATCGCCGCGGATACCGTCAAGACCGGAAACGAACGGCTGAACGATCCGGTAAGTAACGTCGCCCTGGGCGATCTTCGAAAGGGCCGTGGCAAGATTGTCGACGGCAAACTGCACGTCGGCAGCTTCCCTGGCCTTCTGTTTCTCGCGCTCGATCCGGTCCTTTTCCGAAGTCGACCGGTTGGCCTCCGTTTCATTCTCAAGCCGGAGGCGTTCGATTGCGCTTTCGCGAAACGCCTGAACCGCAGCGGCCATCTGGCCCACTTCATCCCTGCGATCCATTCCGGAAATTTCGCTTGCCGTATCACCGGCCGCGAGCGATTCCATACGCGCGCGAAGCCGCGCAATCGGGGTGGTGATGCCCCGGGAGGAAATGAGCAGGCCAAGTGCGATCACAGCCAGCGAAACGAGCGCGAGCGTAATCAGGCCCGTCCAGATCGTCGTATTGGTGCTGGCTGTAAGGCGTTCTCTTCCCTCATTCATCACCTGGATGAGCTGCTCATTGCCGGCGCTGATCTTTGGCGAGACTTCGGCAATTTTCCGAAGCACGTTGAGCGCCATCTGCTGCGCTTCGGCGCGTTGCCCTGCCTGCATGAGGGCGATGACCTGATTGCCGATCTCCTCGACTTCGACGACACCCTTGAGGATATCGCGGGCGGCATCCGTGCGCGCCGGCACCAGTTCCATGATCTTGTTCTGGCGTTCCTCGAGCTGCTTACGGTCGGCTCGGAAGGTTTTGACGGCAGCTTCGAAATCAGCGCTGGCCGGGTCGTTAAGGCTGGCGCGAAGCATCTGCATGCCAAGTGCATTGAGGTTCCCGCTGGTTCTGGCGTTCAGAACCGCAGCAAGGGCCTCATGGCCGATGAAATCGCTATAGACGCTGTCGGTGCCTTTATATTGCAGGCTGACGTAGCTTATTCCGGAAAGCGACATCAGGCTCATCAACGAGATGACAAAAACGACCTTCGTTTTTATCTTGGTATTGTTCAGGAAAGACATGAATGGCCTCAAGGCAAGCACTCCTCCAGCCGCCCTCTCAGGAGGCCGGGGAATATATAATGAAACATCGCGGGTAGCTGTTGCCCCTCCTCATAGGGCGACAAGCGGATGCCTTTTTCGAGCCGCCGCCGGGCGGGTCGTCATGGGTCCGCTTGTTCTACCGGCTCCGCCGATGAAACCTTGGAACCTGCGTATTTTAGATTTCACAAAATCACTAAATGAAGTGTTACCCGGGATAGGCAAGTGCTGACAATTCGCCACGCTGCAGACCGGTTCGAGCATCGTTTTCAAGCCCGGCAGCAGCCGGTGCCGTTATCCGGAAACCCGTAATCTACGCGACAACGGCGGTGCCCGGTCGGGCAATCAGGCTATCGTGGCTGCGATGGGCCGGGACTTTAGTTCGGCCCGATAAAACGAAGATGCAGCCGCGCCGCAGCCGTTCAAGCTCTTCGGTAAGGGAACCTTGTCGGCCTCCAGCAATATTCCATCCGAAACCAGCGGAGGCGGTACTGCCGCATAGGCTCGCAGGACCATCAGCCCGTAAAAGACCCATGACAGCGCCGGCCAGGCAAGAAGCACCAGCAACACAAGCAAAAGAGGCGACAGGATATCCACGCCGCCTTCCATCGACGCCGGCCTGCCGGGCCTTGTCGAACAGGGCTGCAAGCGAACGGTGCGCCTCAAGATCGATGGAGCCGGCGAGTTCGAGGCAGCTCGGGTCCGAGGGTATGACGGTGGTGTCGAAATCAGCGTAGTAGATGTCCAGCATGTCCAATTTGTCCAGCGGATGGAAGGATTTGGACGTCCCCATTTCGCTTGCAAGGCTCAGCTATTTAAAAAGGGGCGATCACGGACCGCCCCCACAGAAATGATCTTGTTGCAGTCCGCTTACGCGGGACGCTCCTCGCCTGCATTGGGTCGCCAGGTAATCAACCTCTTCTCCGCAAAATCCAGAATGAGGTCAATAACAAGAACGAAGACCGCCAGAATGATGATGCCTGCGAAGACGCCGACCGCATCGAAGTTGCCTTCCGAGCGGGCGATCAGGTAGCCGAGACCAGCGGAAGCTCCCAGATATTCACCGATGATTGCGCCGACCACTGCAAATCCGACGGAGGTGCGCAGCGACGACAGAATCCAGCTCGCCGCCGCCGGGAAATAGACATGACGCAGCAGATCCGAACGCTTGGCGCCCAGAATGCGGGTATTGGAAAGCACGACCGGGTTCACTTCACGCACGCCCTGCATGGCGTTGAAGAAGGTGACGAAGAAGACGAGCGTAACCGCAAGCGCAACCTTGGACCACAGGCCAAGACCGAGCCATAGCACGAAGATCGGAGCCAGAACGACACGCGGAATGGCATTCACGGCCTTGATGAACGGATCGAGCACCCGCGCGACGAAGGGGCTGAGACCCAGCCAGACGCCGGCGCCGACACCGAGACCTGTACCGATGAGATAGCCCAGCACCGTTTCGCTCAGCGTGATGCCGACATGCTTGTAAAAACCGGCATCGGCAACCCAGTCAATCACCTGTTTGACGATGTCATAGGGTGCCGGAAAGAAGAAGCGGTCGATGGCGCCCGAGGTCACACCGAGCTGCCACCCGCCCAAAAGCACGACCAGAAGAGCGATCTGGATGATACGAACATTAACGGCTTGCATAGCTTTTCTCCACTTCGCCACGCAGGGACGCCCAAATATCGCGATAGAGCGTCATGAATTTTGGATCGAGTTTGATTTCCGCGACGTTGCGGGGCCGCTCGAGATCGACAGGGAAGCTCTCGATGACACGGCTCTTCGGGCCTGCAGCGAGAACGACAACCCGGTCTCCGAGCGCAATCGCCTCTTCCAGATCATGGGTGATCATGACCACCGCACGGCGGTCCTCCTGCCACAGGCGCAGTAACTCGTTCTGCATGAGGTGGCGGGTGTGGATATCCAATGCGGAGAAGGGTTCATCCATCAGGATGACCTTCGGCTCGGTGATGAGCGCCTGCGCCATCTGCACGCGTTTGCGCTGTCCGCCGGAGAGCTGATGCGGAAAGCGGTCTCCGAAGCCCTTGAGGCCGACCTTTTCAAGCCAGGCCTGAACCTTGGCGCGCCGCTCATTTTCGGGAACGCCCCGGAACATCAAGCCAAGCTCGACATTCTGAAACGCTGTCTTCCAGGGAAGAAGCGCGTCCTGCTGGAACAGATATCCGATGTTGTTCTGTACGCCCTTAACGAGCGAACCGTCGATGGAAACCTTGCCCTGGGCTGGCTTCAACAGGCCTGCGATGGCGTTGAGGATGGTGGATTTTCCGCATCCCGTCGGCCCAACGATGGAGAGAAACTCGCCATCGCCGACCTTGAGATTTACGTTTTGAACCGCAACAAACGAACCGAACGCCATGGTCACGTCGTCGATTGCCACCATCGGCTGGGGTTCGAGTTGCGTCACGGGTTCTAGCTTTCTGGCTGGCGAAGACATGGCGGCCTCTCAGTTTGCGGCCTTCGAGGCCGCAGCCTCGACGAACTTGTTGGTGTAGGTGGTGTTGAGATCGATCGTCGCCTTGGCGACCGCATCATTGAAGCTTTTCAGAACGGCCAGCGGTGTTTCGAGATCCGCAGGCTCAAACTTGCCATCTTCGGAGAAGATCGCCTTGGCCGCTTCAACGGCCTTGATGTAGGTCTGCTTGTCGCCGGACACGAAATCATCGGGAAGCTTTGCGACGATTTCCTCCGCAGAATGCTGCTTCATCCAGTGCAGCGCCCGAACTGTCGCATTGGTGACCTTCTGGATCACTTCCGGATTGGCGTTGATATAGTCCTGCGTGGCGTAAAGGACCGAGGTGGGATAGATGCCGCCATAGACATCCCTTGCGCCCTGATCGCTACGGGCATCGATGAGGATCTTGCCCAGCCCGCGCTCCACGACGATGGTTGCGGCAGGGTCGTAATTGACGAGCAGATCGATCTTGCCCTGCTGCAGGGCTGCAACGGCCGCAGCGCCCGAACCGACGCCGATGATGGAGATGTCGTTGTCGCTGAGATTATGCTGCTTCATGTAATAGCGAATGAAGAAGTCCGAAGAGGAGCCGGGCGACGTGATGCCGACCTTCTTGCCCTTAATCGTCTCGGGCTTGGCCGGATCGAAGTCCGTGTCGTTCTTGCCGGCGAGAACCAGGCCCGAGTTGCGGGCAAGCTGCACAAAGCCTACCACGTGCTTGTTCTGCGACTGCATCTGGATCGTATGATCGTAGAAGCCCACGGCAACGTCCGTGGAACCCGCGACAAGCGCCTGCAGAACCTTCGATCCGCCCTGGGCAAAGTTCTCGGTCGTTACATCAAGGCCCTCCTCCTTGTAGAAGCCAAGACTCGCCGCCACGGGGAAAGGCAGGTTGTTGAGGTTGTACGAACCAACGCTCATCCTGACGGATTCGGCATTGGCAGATGCCGCCAGCGCACAGAGCGCCGCGGTTGCAAGCAGATATTTACGCATAAGGGTCTCCTCCCGGTTTGACTATGTTTTGCGCCACTATGGCCGCGTCTAGGCTGCGTCTTCAATCGCAGCGGTTGGTTTGGCGAAGGCAAAGCCTTCAAAAAGCCTGCGCGCCGTTCTTACGAGTCCGGCCGTTATTGCACCGTTTCGCATCTCCAGCTGCACGTCGAGGCGGCCGGCGGGATGTTCGATACGGATCTGGGTCGGCACCGAAAGGCCTCCGACCGCATCATAAGCGATGGAGCCTTTGGTGACAGCCGCGGTTGCGATGCCAACGGCACCGGTCGTCGCCAGTGCAGGATGACACTCGTTGGGCATGAAATACCGTACCGAAAGAGTGCCGCCTCTGCGGGCCGGTGCAATGAGCACCGGTTTCGGAATGACCATGTCTTTCACATCACCCATTCCCATCAACTTTCCGGCCTCGATGCGGATGCGGGTCATCCGTGCGATGAGATCCCTGTTAGCGCTCAGGGTTTGCGGATCCTCGTACCCCGTCACGCCGAGATCGGCTGCGCGGATGAGAACCATCGGGATGGCGCAGTCTATGGCCGTCACATTGACGCCATCGATCAGATCGACCGGCTTTCCGGTGGGCAGAAGCTTGCCGGTTTTCGCACCGGCCGCATCCATGAATGTCAATGCAATGGGCGCCGCCAGACCCGGAACTCCGTCGATCGAGGCGTCGCCGAGATAAATAACCTCGCGGCCGCGTGTCGGAACCTTCGCCTCGATCAGCTTGCCGGTATTCACGTTATGGATTCGCACAAGAGTATCCTTGCCCTGCGCTTCGACAAGCCCCGCTTCGATGGCAAAGGGCCCGACGGCGGCCAGCATGTTTCCGCAGTTTGGCGAATAGTCGACATACTGCCTGTCGGTCCGAACCTGCGCAAACAAATAGTCGATGTCAGCGCCCCTGACGGTGGAAGGGCCGATAATCGCAACTTTGGACGTGACCGGATTGCCCCCGCCAATGCCGTCGATCTGCAACGGATGGCCAGACCCCATGATGGAAAGAAGGGCCGCGTCCCGGTCTGCCCGATCACGGGGAAGATCGGATGCGAGAAAGAACGGTCCACGCGACGTTCCACCGCGCATCAGCACACAGGGTATCTTCAGCAGATCATTCATGGGTTGCCTCAATATTGCATTTGGCGGATCAATGCGCCGTGTTGTTGCAATATGAGCAAAAGAGTCTAATCTGTTAAATGCAATGTTTTGGAGTTTTATTGCGTTATGAGCATCAATTGTGAAATTCTGGATTTGCGGGCATTTCAAGCGGTGGTTGAACTAGCCAGTTTCCACAGGGCCGCCGAGGCGCTGCATATCTCTCAACCGGCGCTTACCCGCCGTATCCAGAAGCTGGAGCAGGCCATCGGCGCGCCACTTCTGGAAAGAACGACGCGCCACGTTGCCCCCACCGCCATGGGACAGGAAGTCATGCCGCTCGTTCGGCGCATGCTCGAGGAATTTGACGGATCGCTTTTTGCCATGAAGGACGGCGCGCAACGGCGCGGGCTTATCACCATGGCCTGCGTTCCCACCGCCGCTTTTTACTTTCTTCCCACCGTCATCAAGACCTTTAGCCAGCAATATCCCCATATAAGGCTGCGGATCAGGGATCTGACAGCCAATGAGGGTCTGCAGGCGGTCGCCAGAGGCGAGGTGGAATTCGGCATCAACCTGATGGGCAATTCCGATCCCGAGCTTTCATTCGAGCCGCTCATCGATGACCCCTTCGTGCTGGCAATGAGGAAAGACCACCCTCTGGCAACCTTCGAGACAATCGAGTGGAACCAGCTGGAGGCCTATCCGCTGGTCGTCGTGGACCGTTCGAGCGGCAACAGGACGCTTCTCGACAGTGCGCTTGCGCGACACAATCTAAAATTGAACTGGTTTTATGAGGTGACGCATCTCAACACGTCGCTCGGTCTCGTCGAAGCCGGACTTGGCATTTCCGTCCTGCCGCGGCTGGCAACGCCGCAGGACGATCACCCATTCCTTATCACCCGGCCAATCGTCAACCCGGTGGTCTCCCGTACGATAGGAATCGTGCAAAGGCGAAGCAGCGCTCTTTCCCCAGCCGCCGAAAAATTTGTGCGGATGCTGCTCGAGACCTGGAAAACGCAGTGATCGCGCGAAAAAGATGGGCCTGCTACGGCCGGCAGCGGCGCAAGCCGCAGATGCTCAGTAAGCAGCTCACACCTGCAGGTTCGCTCGAATGAAAAAAACCTGCGCCGGAGCCTACCCACGGGCCTCGATATCCAGCACCAGCTTTTTCAGCAGCGCCGCGAGGGTATCGCGCTCCTCCGGAGTGAGCCCTTGCAGGAAACTCAGTTCGCTTTTCATGTCCTTACGAAACGCCTTTTCCGCCAGCTCGATGCCCGCCGGCATGAGGCAGACAACGACACTGCGCCCATCGAGCTTCGATTTTCTGCGCTCGATAAGCCCGGCCTTTTCCAGTCGATCAAGCCGGTGCGTCAGGCCGCCTGAGGAGAGCATCAGCGTCGTATACATTTCCGTCGGCGTCAGCTGGTAGGGCGGTCCCGACCGGCGCAATGTTGCGATGACATCGAACTCGCCGCGGTCGAGACCGAAACCGGCAAATGTCTCCTCAATTGATGGCACCAGAAGGTTGCTGAGCCGCTTGGCGCGCCCGAAGATGGCCATCGGTTCCGTATCGATATCAGGCAGTTCCCGCGCCCACTGGCCACGGAGACGGTCGACATGATCTTCCCTGTCAGCTTCCATCGTCCGATCGGTCGTTGTCTCCGGCATCGCCTGCTTCATCTCATCACCCCATTGCCACGTCGAAAACCATATACGGCTTTGCCTGCTTCGTGAATATATCTTTGCGAGAAGATAGATATCTTGACAGGAAGATAAATTGCACATATATCTTCTCGCGAAGATAGTTTTGTCTCAGGGAGGAGACCAGATGTTTTCCATCCGCCGTCATCAGGAACCGAACCCCGGCCAGAGCCGGACGGTGCGTTATGAAGGATGCGAATACGGAAGCGCCGTATCCATCTTTCTCGTCAATGCCGATCCGGGTCGCGGCCCTGATCTGCATGTTCATCCCTATGCCGAAACCTGGGTGGTGCGCAAAGGCGAGGCCGAGTTCACAATCGGCGATCAGCGGGCGCGCGGCTTGTCGGGAGACATCGTCGTTGGGCCTGCCAATGTCCCCCATCGCTTCGAAAATATCGGTACTGACCGGCTGGAGATCATCTGCATCCATCCGAGCGAGACCTTTCAGCAGACTTTTCTGTAACCCCGTTCCACCATGAGGAGAAAGACAATGGCCAAAATGATTTTCCTGAACCTGCCGGTGAAAGACCTGACCGTTTCGACCGCCTTCTATGAGGCGATCGGCTGCGTGAAGAACGACGAGTTTTCCAACGAAGACGCAAGCTCGATGGTGTGGTCGGAGACCATCACCTTTCAGCTTCTGCGGCACGATTATTACAAGACCTTCACCGCCAAACCGATCGCCGATGCCCATACGACAAACGGCATGCTGATCGCCCTTTCGCGCGACAGCCGCGAAGAGGTCGACGCCATGGTTAGCGCCGCGGCAAAAGCGGGCGGGCAAGCGGATGTCCGGGAACCGCAGGATCTGGGTTTCATGTATCTCCGCACCTTCACAGATCCCGATGGCCACGAATTTGAACCCGCTTACATGGATTTAAGCAATGCGGGCTGACGTCATCATTCACGCGCGTGACGTGGCGAACTTGTTGATGGGCTGGGGCGGCACACCGAATGAACAGCGGGGAACCGCTACTTCACCTAGTCGCCGGTGCCCGATACCGCTGCGGCCAAGGCTCTGATCGCCGATGCATGTGCGGGCGTTCTTGCGCGGGAAAGAAGAACGATATCGGAAGGCGGCAACGAAGGCAGCCCCAGTTCCACACCCCTGTCGGGCAGGCCACGGGCGCTAATATCGCCCATCGGCGCGACACCCGCACCTGCAAGAATTCCTTCATGGAGTACTGAACAGCTTCCGGCGGTGAAAGCATCGCGCCACTCCACGCCGGCTCTTCTAAGCTCCGACACCGCAATTTCCCGGACACCACACCCGGGCCCCAGCGACACCAGCGGAATGGCGCCCTTGGAGCGTGGCCGCCAGCCCGGGGCGACCCGCCATCCCAGCCTGTCGGTACGCAGGATTTCGCCGTCTGAGCCACCGCCGTTACGCCGGATAATGGCGGCGTCGGCCTGTCCGGACGCGAAACTTTCCTTCACGTGAAGGGAAAAGCCGATATTGATGTCAATCACCGCATTGGCGGGGAGTGCCGCCCGCATCGCCCGTATGGCCGTCGAAAGGCGGCTCCCGATCGCATGGTCACTGGCGGCCAGGCTAAAGTGCAGCGGCGATTCATGACCGAAGGTCAGTGCTTCCTCATGTTTGGCGAGCAGTTCGCGGGCCTTTGGCAGAAACACCTGGCCATCCTCCGTTAGCCGCAGATGCCGCGGTGAACGGTCGATCAGCCGCCTGCCGACACGCTGCTCCAGCATCTTCAATTTTTGGCTGACGACCGGTTGCACGGTTCCTGCCGCCTCCGCCGCCTTTGTCAGGCTGCCGAGTTCGACAGAGAAAATGAACAGGCGAACGCTTTCGAGGTCAATCATATAAAATCGCTATGCATGGAATATCCAACACCATATTCTCATTATGAAGAAATTTGCGCAAGGTGTCTCGGCAACAAGGAGACAAGACCATGCCCATGATCAAAGCGCGCTACACCAAACCCCGGAACGGACGCGACCCAAAGCTGGAAGTCGCGGCTCTTCTTTCTCGCCTCACGGCGGAAATCCTGCACAAGGACCCGGCTGTCACCGCGGTTCTCGTCGAGAGCGCCGATCCCGATGACTGGATCATCGCCGGATCGAGCGTCGCCGACCAGAAGGTCGGAAGCTTCTATGTCGAGGTTTCGATTACGGAACACACCAACATAAAGGACGAGACGACCGAATGGGTCCAGCGGGTCTATAACGATATGAACGCTCTGCTGGGCCCCGTGCACGAGGCGAGCTATGTGCTGGTTCACGCCGTCGATGGCGATGCCTATGGTTATGGCGGGCAAACCCAGAATCTGCGGTGGGCGCGCAAGCACGGCTAGTGTCGGCAGGCGTCAGGCGAAACCGCCCGACGCCGCTCGCCCAGGGATATTTGCTATGCCTGGATCAAATCCGCGCACCGCCTGTCGCATCAATCATCTGTCCAGTCGTCCAGCGGGCATCGTTCGAGGCAAGGAATGTGATGACGTCCGCAATATCGTCGGTGCGTCCGACGCGTGAGAAGACAGACAGGGCTTCCGCACCGGCACGGGCCTCCGGCGCTGCCAGCCATTCGGCGTTCATGTCGGTTTCAGTGACACCCGGCAGCACCGAGTTGACCGTAATTCCGCGCCGGCCGAATTCCGGGGCGAGCGCCAGCGTCAATGTCTCAAGCGCACCCTTGGACGCCGCATAGGCGGGGTGCGTCGGAGCCGCGATGCGCGTGAAACCGGTCGAGACATTGATGATGCGGCCATTGTCGCGGAGATGATCGGCAACGGCTTGAATGAGAAAGAATGGCGCCTTGAAGTTGATCGTCATCAACGCGTCGAACGCGGCTTCCGTTGTTTCTTTCAACGATGTCGCCGGGGCAATGCCCGCATTATTGACGAGAATATCAAGCGATGGCGAGCCGGTGAAAGCGACAGCGGCTTCCCTGAACTGCTCCCACAAGCTGTCCGTCGCCGCTTTACCGGCCCGCAGATCGGCATTGAGAGCGACCGCCTTCGAACCGAGAGACTCGATCTCGCGGATCGTTGCCTGTGCCGCCTCGGGGTTCGCGCCATAATGAACGCCGATAAGACCAGCACCCTCTTTCGCAAACGCCAGGGCCGCCGCGCGGCCGATACCGCGGGAACTGCCCGTTATCAGGGCGACTTTGTTCGATAGTTTCTGAGACATGGATCACTCCGTTGCGATTTAACTAGTGATCGTTATAATAAAATCCGGCCATGATCTGTCAATATTTTTATAGTGATCGATATAAAAATGTCTGAAACGACGCGAAAACAACGCGGTAGACCGCGCCTGCTTGATCGGAATGCCGGGCTCGATGTCGCGGCCCGGCTGTTCTGGGAACACGGCTATGAGGGAACCTCGATAGCGGACCTCACCCAGGCGATGGGCATCACCCCGCCGTCCCTCTACGCGACCTTCGGTTCAAAGGAAGAATTATTCCGGCTGGCGCTCGATCATAGCATTGCGCAGCAAAGCGAACGCCGCGCCGAGGTGCTGCAGGCGCAAATACCCGCCTATGAGGCGCTCGCCTCTTACCTTTACGATATTGCTGAAGGACATACCCAGCCCGACAAGCCGCGCGGATGCATCGTTTCCACCGCCGTTCTCCAGCATTCGGAAGCAAACGCCTCTGTCGCCCGCACAACGGCGGGGTTGCGCGAGGCGGCAATACAGATTCTCAAGACGCGGTTCGACCGCGCCGTCAGCGAGGGCGAACTACCCACGCAAACCGACACGGATACGCTCGCCCGCTTTTACGGCGCCATCATTCAGGGCATGTCTGCGCAGGCTTGCGACGGCGCATGTACGGCCAGGTTAAAGGCTTTGGTCGACGTCGCGCTGACAGCCTGGCCCGGAAAGCGTGGAGCCGCCGGCCCTTAAAGTTGAATCGGAACCTCTTGAACAGGGCCGTCAGAGGACTAGACGAGCAAAACGGCATTCGATCATGCGGATTTAGGCTTATATTTAAACACCAATGTCCGCTCCACTATCCTCAAGAACGGCACTCGACCAGGGAAGCGGGCTGACGGCGAGCCGGCCCCTCCGCCGGCAAAATCTCGGTAATATTCATTTTTCTTCTCTACCGCGCAGAACCCGCGATTTTCACTTTCACAGGGCAAAATCTATAGAAAACTCTTTATGTTACGCTCCTTCCCTTCCGACAGTACATGCGTTCGAAAAACCCGCCTGAATTGGCTGAACCTATCAAAGCCCAGCGAGTTGACGACACGGACGACAGTGGATGGAGACACGGCGCATTCGCTGGCAAGGGAACCGATCGTTCCAAAGGCGACGATATGCGGACGAGCCAAAATGGTTCGCGCAACATGGCCCTGCAGCTGCGACAATCGCGGGCTCCCCGTTACGATCAGACCTTTTATGTCCTGAATGCTGGTCGGCGTTTTAAAGGTCTGCCGCGTACGCATGGAGCCTGCTCCTTGTCGATCGGAAAGCACGCCGGCAAGCCAGCGCGCATAGCGTTCAATTCAGGGCGACCGGCTGTTTCCGGGATACCGATTGAATAGCGGCAAGGGCGACCGCCAGTGCGTTGCGTGCGTCCTGGCCCGTCGGCCCCTCAGTCATTGCCCCCTGACGAACGGCGGTTATGAAAGAGGCGAGTTGCGCCGTGTAGCCATGGACAAAGTGATCGGTATCGCGACGCCAGGTCTCATTCGAGACGCCGCGCCCATCGAACAGCGTCATGCTTGAACGACGCACATCGCCCATCGCCACCATGCCGGCCGATCCAAAAACCTCGCCGCGAATGTCATAGCCGTAGAGCGCCGAAAAATTGGCTTCCGCAACGGCTATGGAGCCGTTGTCGAAACGGATATTGACCACCGCCGTATCCAGAAAGCCTTCGCCTTTTGCGTCAGGGCGAACAAGTGCATCCGCCATGGCGAAGACTTCGACGGGTCTGGTGCCGGGGTTCAGCCATAACAGCGTGTCGAAATCGTGGATGAGGGTCTCATAGAAAATCGTCCAGAGCGGAATACGGCCGGGGTCTGCGGCGAATGGGCCGGGATCACGCGTCAGCGAGCGGATGAGCTGCGGCGCACCGATCTTGCCGACGTCGATCGCGGCCCTGCCTTCCGCAAAGGCCTGATCCCACCGGCGGTTGAAGCCCACCTGAAGGGGAACGCCGGCCGAGCGTGCCGCGGCAATCGCCCGATCGGCATCTTCCAGCGTCAGCGCCATCGGTTTTTCGCAGAAAATCGCTTTTCTCGCCTCGGCAGCCTGAACAAGAACATTGGTATGGAAGCGGGCCGGCGTTGCGATGATGACGGCGTCGAGACCGGGATGTGCAAGCAATGCGGCAATGTCGGTATAGGCGGCGTCGACGCCGAGTTTTTCCGCAAGACCTGCTGCCGCACCCGGTGCGGGATCGGCAATGGCGACGAGTTCGGCATCGACCAATCGCCGGACGACAGTTTCACCGTGGAAAGAGCCGATGCGGCCGGCGCCGATGAGGCCGACATTGACGGGTTTTGTCTTGGGCATGGGGATCGTCCTGTGGGTTTATGGTGTCAGATTGTGAATGCAGCGCGGAAAGCCGAGAGCGCTGCGTCCGCATCGCCGGATGCCCAGGCCTCCATGCCGACCGGCCCGGAATAGCCCATCGCTTTCAGCGCCCGGGCAATGCCGTTCCAGTTGACTTCGCCCGTACCCGGCTCACAGCGGCCGGGCACGTCGGCGACCTGAATCTCCCCGATCCACGGCAGGGCCCTGCGGCAGAGTTCGATGAGGTTTCCTTCGCCGATCTGGGCGTGGTAAAGATCGAGATTGAGGCGCAGACGCGGGTGGTTGATGCTGGAAACCAGCGCCAGCGTATCTTCCGCGCGCGCAAACGGTACGCCGGGATGGTCGACGGGAAGGTTGAGGTTCTCCAGGGTGAAAACCACATCCTCTTCTTCCGCCAGATCAACGATACGGCAAAGCGTGTCGCGCGCCTTGAGCCACATGATGCCCGTGACCACCTCGACAGGCTGCAACGGCAGCCCGCGATCTCCAAGGCCCGTGCCATGCAGGTTCAGCCGCTGAACGCCAAGACGTTTGCCAACCCGCGCGGTCTGGCGGGCCGTGCTAAGCAGCTCCTCCGCGCCTTCGTCATCCGTGAGCCGGCCAGTGAGATAACCGTTCATGATGGTGAAGGTCGCGCCGGTCTCTTCGAGTCTGCTAATGTCATGTTCCGGCCAGTTCCACAGGCCGACACCGAAGCCCAGATCCTTGAGCCGGGAAGCGCGCCATTCGATCGGCTTGTCACGCCACAACATCTCGGCGCACGCCGCCAGTGGAAAGGAGTTCGCAGAAGCGCTCATGGGTTATACCTTGCTGATGAATATGAGGGGTCGTGGCGCGGCGCGATTGCGCCGAACCGGATATGCGTTCGGGAATGTCTAGTCAGATGGTTCCGCCCAGCTCCTCGGAGATGGACTGCAACTCCTTGCCGCCTGCCATCAGGTTCTGCAGATCGTCGATGCCAATTTCACTCTTCGAATAGGTCCCGAGGGTCTTGCCGCGATTCAGCGCCGTGAACCGGTTGCCGACGGCATAGGCGTGGCGGACATTATGCGTGATGAAAATGACGCCGAGTCCGTTATTGCGGACCTGGTTGATATATTTGAGAACCATAGAGGTCTGCGCGACGCCGAGCGCCGATGTCGGCTCGTCGAGGATGAGCACCTTCGCCCCGAAATAGACAGCGCGCGCGATGGCGACGCATTGCCGTTCACCGCCCGACAGGGTGCCCACCGCCTGATCCGGCTCGCGCACATCGATACCGATCTTGCGCATCTCCTCACGCGTTACCCTGTCGGCAAAATCCATGTCCATGCTTTTGAAGGGACCGAAACCCTTCAGAGGTTCGCGGCCCATGAAAAAGTTCCGCGTCACCGACATCAGGGGGATCATCGCAAGATCCTGATAGACGGTCGCGATGCCGGCATCGAGCGCATTCCGCGGACCGTCGAATATGCGTGACTGGCCTTCGACGAGGAATTCTCCCGATGTCGGCTTGAACACGCCGGACAGGGTATTGATGAGGGTGGATTTGCCGGCCCCATTGTCTCCGAGAAGGCAGAGAACCTCGCCCGAGTTGACACTCAGCGATACGCCGTTGAGCGCGATGATGGAGCCGAAATATTTGACGAGATTCCTTACCTCGACGATTGGCGTCTGAGATGTGCTCATCAGCGTTCTCCCGTGACGCGTTTGCGGATCACATTGTTGAAAATGACGGCCGTCAGCAGCATGCCGCCGAGGAACACGAGGTACCAATCCTGATCTATCGACGTGTAAGTGAGGCCGATCAGCACCATGCCGAAGACAATTGCGCCGAAGAACGCGCCGATCGCCGAACCGTAACCGCCGGTCAGAAGGCAGCCGCCGATGACGGCCGCGATGATGGCCTCGAATTCCTTCTGAAACCCACGGCGGGCATCCGTGGAGCCGGCATCCAGCACGGTGAGGATCGCTACGAGCGTGGCGCACATCGCCGTTATGATGAAAAGGGTGGTCTTCACGCGCGCCACTGGCACGCCCGACTTGCGCGCCGCACGCGGGTCACCGCCGACGGCAAAGATCCAGTTGCCGAAACGCGTCCGCAAAAGCACCCAGGTAGCAAGCAGGGCGATCAGGACGAACCACAGGATCTCCACCGGAATACCGGGAACCTTCGGTGTTCCATTTGGAAATGTCTCGATTATGCCCCGGCTGCCAAGCCAGGAGAACAGGCCGGTAAAGGCGTCGCCGGAAAAAATCGGGGCAAGCGGGCTGTCGGCGGCGGCTTCCTTCATGCCGCGAAGCTGTGTCGCTCCGCCGCTTGCCCATTTAAGGCCAACCAGCGTGAGGCCACGCAGAATGAAGAGGAATGCAAGCGTGACGATGAACGAGGGAAGACCCGTTCGCATCGTAAGCTGGGCATTCGTGACGCCGATGACCACGGCAAATCCGAGCGCAATCAGGATCGCCACACTGAGCGGAAGATTGAGAACCACAAGTGCCGTGCCAAACACGAGACCGGCAAAGGCGACCATCGATCCGATCGACAGATCAAATTCACCGCCGATCATCAATAAAGCGGCGCCAATGGCAAGAATGCCGAGCTGGGCGGCCGGAGCCATGAAATTGACCACGCCGGCCAGCGTGAACATGGCCGGATTGGCGGTGAAGAAAAAGAAGATGGTGACGAGCACCAGCCCGGCGACAGCGCCGAGTTCCGGACGCCGCAGGAGCGCGGTTATCATCGAAACCTTTTTTAGCCGCTCGTCGGATCGGGTCGACGACCCGTTCTGTTCGTTGGCCAGCGTCATGGGTTCGTTCCTCAGATTGGGTGTCATCTTTGCGCGCAACGGCGTTCGGCCGAAAAGGTCGCGCATCGAGGCAAAGGTTGCGTTCGGGGCGGCTCCCGCTTTGGCGGGAGCCACGCTTCCATCCGGCTTAGCGGATGCCCTGGGAGGATTTTTCGATGACTGCGGCCGCCGTGTCCTTCTCGACGAAGCTTGGGCCGGAGGCGACGTTGCCCGCCGGAATGGTGCCGTAACGCGCGTTCAACGCAAGAAATGTCACCGGTAGATAACCTTGCAGGAAGGGTTGCTGATCAACCGCAAAGAGTGCCTTCCCGTCCGCGACAGCCTTCAGAAAACCCGCCGACAGATCGTAGGATGCAACCTTGACCTTGTTGCCGACACCCAGTTTTTCGACAACCGCAACCGCGCGTTCGCCGACCAGCGGCGCAGAGAGACCGAGAACAACATCTACCGAGGGATCGGAGGTAAGCGCCGCCTGAATCTTGGCTTCGATTTCTGCCGGGTCGGCTGTCGTCGGTAACACCGTTACCTTGCCGCCTTCAAAACCCTTTTCCGTTCCGGCGCAGCGCTGGTCCAGAGCAGCATTGCCCACCTCCTGGTTGACGCAAAGAACGTGCTTCAAACCGAGAGACTTCAGTTTCTCCCCAACCTTGACACCGGCAGGCAGTTCATCCTGACCGACGTGCAGCCTGATGCCGAGCTTTTCCGTGGCCGAGATGCCGGAATTCATCGAGATGACCGGAATGCCCGCGGCAACTGCTTTTTCAATCGCTGGCCCAAGGGCATCTGGGTCCGGATTGGAAATCACTATCCCCGCCGGGGTCTGGTTTGCAGCCGCATTGATGAGTTGACCCATCGCGACCATGTCGAAGGTCTCGGGCGCGCGATAATCGACCCGGACATTGCTGTCCTTGCCCGCCTGCATCATGCCATTTTTGACAATAGACCAGAAAGGATCGGACGCCTGACCGTGGGTGACCGCGATGATGGTCAACTGATCCTGCGCCCTGGCCGTTGCAGAGCATGACATGGCTATTCCGACGACGAGTACGCCATGGGCGAGTTTCCTGAGAATAGATTTCATGTGGTTCCTCCTCCTTGTACCGGCCACTCCTCAAGCCGGCAAAATGTGAATGCTACCGGGTGCAAAATATCTTGCTACCGGGTGCAAGCAGGTGCATCATAGCTGCGAATGGGTTAAAAGCAAGCGTTCATTTCATCGAAATCCGAAATGGAATGTTCGTTCTATTTTGGTCGGAGGCACTATGCGCAAGCGGGAAACTACCAGGAGAGCGACGGCGAAGGAGGTGGCGACCGCAGCCGGCGTCTCTAAATGGACCGTTATCCGGGCTTTCACACCCGGTGCGTCGATCACCGAGGAGAGCAAACGGCGCGTGCTGGAATCGGCGGCCGCCCTGAACTACTCGCCAAATCTTCTTGCCCGGAGCCTTGCCACCAATCTGACCCATCAGGTCGCCGTCTTCGTTGATGACTTCGCCAATCCCCAGAAACTGCCGTTTCTTGAAACACTGACGGAGCGTCTGCAGGCCGCCGGCCTCGTTGCCATGCTCATCAACATCAATAACCACTTCGATCACGTGCACGCCCTGCTGCATGCCGATCAGCGTCAGGTTGACGCCATCATTCTTTTTGGCACCGCATTTCGCGATGAAACGCTGACGGATCGCCAGCTTGGCCACGGAATGCCGCCCATGTTCGTTCTGGCACGGGATAGCCAGATCGACGGTGTGCCTGCCGTCGTATGTGACGCCGAACTGGCACTGAGAGACATCGTCCACCATTTATACGAACGGGGATATCGAAAGCCCGGCTTCATGAGCGGTGCGACGGCGCTTTCGACGGCGCTCAGACGCCGGCAGTACTTTACGAATTTCTGGGCGGAAAAAGGCGTTGGCGAGATCGAGCTCCTGTTTGCCGATAAATACAGCGCCGCAGCGGGAGCAGCCTCCGTCCGCGAATATCTCTCGCAAACTGCACCTTCCGAACGCGTCGATGTCCTTATGTGTGAGAACGATATCCTGGCTTTCGGCGCCATGGATGAAATTCGCGGAAACTTCGGCCTGAGGGTGCCCGAAGACATGGCCATCGTCGGATTTGACAATTATGAACTCGGAGGTTCACCCGCATACGGCCTCACCACATATGAACAACCGCGCCACGAAATGGTCGAGACCATCATCGGAATGATCACCGGCGCCATTGAAGCCGAAACAGTAACCTTGCCCGGTAAAATGATCGTCCGAAATTCCACGTGATACCAAAAAACCCCGTCGCGGGTGCAACGGGGTTTTGATATTGGTTGCGGGGGCAGGATTTCATCTTAACTTGCGACCATCGCCACCGTCCCGTGCACTTTTAAAATCACTTCCTATAGGTAACCGTAGCGGATTATTTCGTGCCGTTGCGTAACTGCGAGCTGAACTCAATGAGAAGTATTGCAGCAAGGCCATCCCATAACCAACACTACGGATTGGAAGGGAAGATGAATATCGTGATTTCCCCGACGGACGCCGGCGACCTGCCTGCGCCCGATAAACAGAACGATAAGCTTATCCTTAATACAACATGTAAATTCATTAAATAGATAGTGAACGATCCATCGGTTACGCTGCCATCAGTTGAAGGATTGCGAGACCATGAGAACGACAGACAGCATTAATTCGATTCCCACCCCGGCCCTCATTGTTGACGAAGCCCGTATGTTGCGGAACGTCGCCAGATTAGAATGCCATCTTAATAGTCTCGATGTCCCGATACGGCCCCACCTCAAGACCGTAAAATCCGTTGATGCAGCCCGGCGCATTTTGTCGGGGGGAGACGGTCCCGCGACTGTCTCGACCCTGAAAGAAGCCGAAATCTTCGCTGCTGCAGGCGTCGGCGATATCCTCTACGCCGTCGGTATTGTGGCCCAGAAAATGGAACGGGTGCTCGCAATCCGCGCCGGTGGTTGCGACCTTTCCGTAGTGCTGGATACGCCCGAACAGGCACGGGCGGTCGTTGAGGCATGCCGACAGGCGAACGATGTCATTCCAGTGCTGATCGAAATAGATGCGGATGGGCATCGCTCTGGCTTAAGGCCCGATGATCCGGCATTGATCGCCACCGGCCGCATCCTGCACGAGGGGGGCGCCGAGTTACGAGGGGTCGTCACTCATGCAGGTGAAAGCTATGGCGCGGTGGGTGCGGATGCATTGGCGGCCTTCGCAGAGGTTGAACGACTGGCTGCCGTTACCGCAGCGGAGGCATTGAGAGCCGCAGGGCTGCCATGCCGAACGGTGAGCGTAGGGTCAACGCCGACAGCCCATTTCGCGCGTAATCTGGCAGGCGTGACCGAAGTCCGGGCCGGTGTCTATGCCTTCTTCGATCTAGTTATGGCTGGCATCGGAGTGTGCACATTGGATGACATTGCACTTTCTGTGCTGACGACGGTGATAGGACATCAGAAAGAGCGCGGGTGGATCATCGTGGATGCTGGCTGGATGGCATTGTCTCGTGACCGCGGCACTGCAAGCCAGGTGGTCGACCAGGGTTATGGGGTCGTTTGCGATGTTCAGGGACGAGTAATCGACGACCTGATCGTGAAAGCGGCGAACCAGGAACACGGCATCGTGGCTTTAAGGCCTGGCAGTTCTGCTCGTTTGCCCGATCTTGCGCTTGGGAGCCAGCTTCGCATTTTACCCAATCATGCCTGCGCCACCGGTGCGCAATTTGGGGGCTATGAAGTGTTGCCGGTCGATAGCGCTGCACCGCTTGCCTATTGGCCGCGTTTCAGCGGATGGTGAGGAGGAAGTCATGCTGATTATTTCCGAAATGGAATCCGCAAATCTCGTCACACATGATTTGGCTTTTGATGCCGCAAAAGAAGCCCTTATCGCCGCCTGTGAGGAAGGCACCGTGACTTTTCCGGTTGTTCTCGGCCACGGGTCTTCGCCCCAGAACCGTTTTTCGGTCAAGGCATCGGCAACCTCCGAATTGGCCGGGTTGAAAGTCGGCTCTTACTGGCCCGGCAACAGAGACAATGGTCTTGCGCGGCACAATTCGCTCATCCTGTTGTTCGACCAGAACACCGGACGGATCGAGGTGGCGATGGAGGCAGGTACAGTGAACGCTTACCGCACCGCCGCCGCCGATGCTGTTGCTGTGGATTTGCTGGCGCGGCCGAATGCAGAAACACTTGCGATCTTCGGCGCGGGCCATCAAGCGCGCTATGAATGCAGGGCATTGGCACGAGTACGAGCGCTCCGTCGTGTCATAATCGCTGCACGAAACAACGAACAAGCCGAAGATATGCGAACCACGTTGCGTCAAGAGGGCCTGAACGCCGAGATCGCGTCTCCTCAAAAGGCCTGTGAGGCAGCAGATATTATTGTCACCGCGACCCCGTCTCGGACACCGCTGTTCGAGGCGGATTGGGTCCGTCCGGGAACACATATCTCCAGCATGGGATCGGATGCCCGCGGCAAACAGGAGTTGCCGCCCGCGCTGCTCGCGCGGAGCGCCCTGTTCTGCGATCTGCCGGAACAGGCTCGGAGCGTTGGTGAGTTTCAGCATGCGGCTCCAGGTCTGGACATCACGGCGCTGGGTGATGTCCTCCTCGGCCGACGCCCAGGGCGCGCTTCGTCAGATGCGATCACCATTTTCGACAGTTCCGGCTTGTCGTTGCAGGACCTCTACATCGCACGCCACCTGCTCGCAAAACGGGGCGGAGACACGCATGCCTCCCGGTCTCCAGAAAGGAACACGCCGTGAACTCACCTCTAGCCCACCTGAAGCAATCCGGACGGCTGCACGAGTTCTACATCGACGGGAGATGGATCGATCCCCGTGGCCGAGACAGGGCAGCCATCGTCAATCCCGCGACAGAACGTGAGTTCGCCGACATCCCACTTGGTAACGAGGAGGACGTGGAACACGCAGTATCAGCGGCGAGACGTGCCTTTCCGGGTTGGGCGCGGACCAGCCCGGCAGACCGGGCGACGCTTCTGGACAACCTCTACGTCCTGATCCATCAGCGATTGGACTTGATAGCGCATGCGTTGACGATGGAGATGGGCGCCGCGATCAATTATGCGCGAAACACGCAGGTGCCGCTTGCCGCTGAACATATCCGCGTGGCCCGCGACAATGCGAGGACCTACCCGTTTACATCTCAGCGGGGCAGCACGGCGATTGTCCGCGAACCTATCGGGGTCTGTGGCCTGATCACGCCTTGGAACTGGCCGTTGTACCAGATAACAGCCAAGGTCGGCCCGGCCTTGGCAGCGGGATGCACGGTGGTTCTGAAGCCAAGTGAACTCTCCCCGTTGAGCGCCCTGCTGTTTGCGGAAATGATTGAGGATTCGGGTTTCCCGCCTGGCGTCTTTAATCTGGTCAACGGCATTGGCCCCGTCGTTGGCGCCAGTCTGTCGGCACATCGCGACGTCGATATGATTTCCATCACGGGATCGACGCGGGCGGGGGTACTTGTTGCCCAGGCGGCTGCGCCGACAGTCAAACGGGTGGCGCAGGAACTCGGTGGGAAATCGCCGAACATCATCCTCCCGGACGCTGAGATGCCTCGTGCCGTCGCACTTGGAGTTGCTGCAGCCTTTAGAAACCTGGGACAGTCATGCAGCGCGCCCACACGCATGATCGTGCCGAGGTCACAGCAGGAGCATATCGAAAAACTAGCATCCACGGCAGCTCTTGAAATTGTTGTTGGCGACCCGATGTCGGAACGGAGCACACATGGCCCCGTCGCCAATCGTCCCCAGTTTGATCGAGTTCAGCACATGATATCCGCCGGCATTGCAGAAGGTGCCAAACTGGTGGCAGGAGGGACTGGGCGGCCCGATGGGTTAGAAGTCGGCTATTATGTCAGACCCACGATTTTTTCGGATGTGAATCCTGAAATGGAGATAGCCCAACAGGAAATTTTCGGGCCGGTCCTGTCCATCATTCCTTACGACACGATTGATGAGGCGATCGAAATTGCGAACAACACCGTTTATGGCCTCGGAGCCCATGTACAAGGATCGGATCCCGATACCGTGCGAACTGTGGCGGCCCAAATCCGATCCGGGCAGGTGCACCTCAACTATCCGGCGTGGGATCCCAACGCGCCGTTCGGAGGGTACAAACAATCCGGGAACGGTCGGGAGTATGGCATAGAAGGCATGGAAGATTATCTGGAGATCAAGTCGATCCTGGGTTTTTATCCGTAGAGGCTCTCAGTCATTTAATGAGAGATGGAGATCGCATACAGGAACGCCGGAGGGTGCTCGCAGTTGGGCTCAGCAATGGCGTTCACTCCTGTTTTTCCAAGAACCCCGTCACTGCCATCACCGCGGCGTCCGTCTTGGGCAGCGCCGCCAGTTCCTTCAGAGCTACAGGCTTAACAGGAGCCCGCAGCCTGTAGTAACCCACATCGGCCGGAGAAATTCCGTGCTCCTCGGCAAGGATTTCCGTAACAGTCAAACCACAGAGACGGCCCTGACAGGGTCCCATTCCGCAGCGCAGGAACGCCTTCATCTGATTGGGGCCTACCACGCCCAGGGATGCAGCGTTACGGATACCGCCGGCCGTGACTTCTTCGCACCGACACACGATTGTGTCAGAATGCACCGGAATGCGAAAAGCTTTGGCGGGCCTGAAAAGCGTGTCGATGAACGCACGGCCGCGAAGTGCATTCTTAAGCCTTGCTCTTACAGGCACTGCAAGTGCATCACGCTGTGCCTCTGTGAGGCGGCCCATGCGCGTAGCGACCGACAGCCCCGCTATTTCACCCTGTGACGCCGAGGCCACGGCACCAACAATCCCGCCTGCATCCCCGGCAATGAAAACTCCCGGAATCGATGTCATGCGCCATTCGTCAATATCCGGGGTAAACGTCGCCGGCGTTTCATCCCAGCCATAATTGCAGCCTGTCGCCAGCGACAGATTGAGATTGGGAACAACGCCTTGGTGCAACAGGAGAAGATCAGCCGCAAGGCGTTCCGTCCCTCCTGGATGAGTGATCACCACCTCATCCAGACGGTCGCGTCCATGCGCCGCGAGTGTATGCGCGTCATGAATGACACGAACATGTCGATGAACCTTTGAGAAAAGCCTCAAGCCCTTCATGCCATAGGGTGATCTCGCGAAATCGATGACATATGAAAGGGCATGTCTGCGATTGCCTGCTGGCGTGGTATCGATCAACGTGGCAATGGGTGCCCCTGCATCGATCAACTGGGAAGCAAGAAGATAAAGAAGCGGACCCGTTCCGGCGAGGATGGTCCGTCCGTTTGGCACAAGCCCTGAGGTTTTGAGCGCGATCTGAGCCGCGCCCGCTGTCATAACGCCAGGCAGCGTCCAGCCCGGAATCGGAAACGGACGTTCAAGAGCCCCGGTCGCCAGAATAACATTTCGGACCATGATCAGACGAGCGGCGCCATCAAGCGATATGCCAACCTCCAGACCAGTTCCTTCTCTTGCACCGGCCCCGAGGGGGAGGACGCTCCAGACTGCTGTTCGCGGTGCATAGGAGGAGGAGGACCCGAGGAAACGGGCGACTAGTTTTGCGCCTGCAGCATAATCCCGACCGAGACGGGCCTTCTGTGCCGAACTTGCTTCCGTGACGCCGCGGTAAATCTGACCGCCAGGGCTGGCATTTTCATCGCATAGGAGCACTTTGAGACCGAGTTCAGAGGCGGTAACCGCTGCGCTCAATCCCGCCGGTCCAGCGCCGACGATCAGGAGATCATAGACCTCCTCAAAACTTCCAATACGGGTCAAATGGCCCAGACTCATGTATCTTTCCTTTCCGGATACACAGCTTTTCCCCGTTGCGTTTCGACACGCATGCCTTCCTCAACCGTGACCAGGCAGGCCTGTCGGTTGCTTCTGCCATTGATACTCACCAGGCATTCGAAGCAAACGCCCATCATGCAGTACGGTCCGCGCTCTACTCCCGAAACGGGCGTGGTCCGAAAGTGCGCGATGTCGGATGCGACGAGAGCTGCAGCGAGGCTGTCGCCACGTAGGGCGGTCAGCGGTCGTCCATCGAAGGTGAAGGCGACAGCCTCACCTTCCTGATCAGGCAGTCGCCGAAACATCGAAGCGCTCCGAGGAAAAAAGGGTGAGTGCGGAGGGAAATGCGCCAAGGGCAATGTGGCCCGCGAGGGTATAGGCGTGTCCGGCGGCGAGTGTTACGCCGGAATGACATGACACCGCAAAGGCGCCGGGATATCGGCTCGACTGTTCATAGATCGGGAAACCGTCTGATGTGATAACCCTGAATGCTGCCCATACTCTCACGACATCAAGTTCGCCGAGTATGGGAAACATCCTCGTCGCTCTTTCCGCCAGCACGGCGCTGATGGCAGTGCGGGGCTGTAAATGATCCATGGTCGCTTCCTTGCTTTCGCCGATGATCACACCGCCTTCATCGGTTTGGCGGATATTGGCGACCGGATAGTGGAGAAAAGGAATGGTTTTCTCTGTCACGATGATCTGGCCGCGGCTTGGTACAAGCGGGACGCTAAGGGCGACCATGGGCGCCAGGCGGGTGTTGCCAAGGCCGGCAGCAAGAACGACGCGCCCTGCGCTTATTGATCCCCAGGGACCGACGACCGTGAATGCATTTTTCTCGCAGATGATCCGATCAACGTGACAATTGGGCAGATACGTCCCACCGAGATTGCGAAAAGCTGTGTGCAGGGCACGATAAAGGCGCAGTGGATTGGTATGGCCATCCAGAGAGCAATAGCTTGACCCCACCACATCGCCCCCAATGCCGGGCAGTTGAGCCTCTGTTTGTCGATGATCCAGTATCTCGTAGGGATAGAGCTCGATACCCGGCTGTTCCTGTAGCATCGTCATTGCATTGACCCGACGCTGCAATTCGGTTTGCGACAGGCAAAGGTAAAAGCCTCCTGGCCGGGTAAAGCCCGGATCCACGCCCGTTTCGCGCTTCAATTCGTCAGAGAGTTCCGGCCATAGTAGAGCCGAGGCTTGGGTCCAGTTTGAATATTCCGGCTTGCCGATGCCTTTGCCGTGAACCCAGACATGGCCGAAGTTTGCCCGTGCTGCGCGAAAGGCAATATCGCCCTCATCCAGAACCGTGACACGCAAGCCTCTTCTGGCCAAACCCCAGGCGATACATGCCCCGACAAGGCCGCCCCCAATGACTAAGACATCCGGCTCACGCATTTTCTGATCCAGGCTACGACAAGGCTTGGAAGCTCCCACTCCAGAGTCATAACGTCAACGCTCGAATCCACATGCATTTATGACAAGGTGTTATATTTCTGCGGTCCAAATTCGGCGCTTAGGAGCCCCATCGACGGGCATATGCTAAAAACTCCGCATGGAAGGCGCTGGCGAGGGCGGACATCGGAAGTTGTCGGGAACGGACCGAGATGAAGCCGGCCTCAATGCGGGGTGTAAACGTCTTCGCAACCAGACCACGGCCGAGAAATTCCTCTGCAGCATAAGGACTGACAACGCTGAGGCCGACCCCCTCGCTGACAAGCAGACAGGCGATCTGGGATAGCGACGCCTCGACGACAATCCGATGTGGGACATTGGCGAGAGCGGCATCAACCCATGACCGATAAAGAGTGTGCATGCCCGTGCCGACGATGGGCTCGCCGGCAAGATCGACTGCGTCAACCACGGTCCGGCTGGCCAGCCGGTGGTGCGCTGGCATAATCACGACCGCCCCGACCTTCAGGATTTCGATATCAAAACCGGGCTGATCAAACGGACCCTCTGCATAGCCGAGATCGGCCTGTCCGGAAGTTACTGCTTCAAGCACAAGATGTGACGGCGGACCTGCAAGCGAAATGTGAAGGTTTGGCCTGTCGCGCATGAAGCCGGCCACGAAACGCGGCAGAGCGCCGCTCATCAGCACGGGCATGGCGGCTATACGTAGAGTGCCGGCCAAATTCGCTTTTATGGCCCGGGCCATATCCGAAATGCGCGCTAGACCGACAAATGACCGCTTGACCTCTTCAAACAGGGTGATGGCATCGGGCGTCGGGACGGACTGATATCCTTTTCTTTCAAAGAGACGCAACGCTAACTGGACTTCGAAATCCCGGATCAGGCGGCTTATGGCCGGCTGCGTGATGCCGAGCATCTCGGCTGCAGCGGTCATGCTGCCCGTTAGCATAACAGCGCGAAACGCCTCGACCTGTCGTGATTGTATAGCCATTCCAGATTTTCCCGGCCCGTCGCTCGATCGCGGTAGCAACTCTTCAACCCGTCGCGCACGCGCACACGCCTCATGATGCCATCATTAAGTACCTTAATTGAAAAGCTCCAGCCAAAACAAAGGCATGATCATCCAGATCAGGCTTAATGCAAGGTGCAACCCTGCTAAATAGCGACTTAATGACGGACGAGATAGTTTGAAGTCTCTCGATTACTCATCGAGACATTATTGCCAGACGCAATCCATTTTCTGCCCTGCCGCAGGGACATTCCGGATCAGAGATCTGCAAGTGCAGCTCCGGCCATTTTCGTACGCACGCGTGAATTCACCAGCATAATGAAAAAAGGGAACGAAATAATGAGAACTCGAAACAAGTACATCAATATCTTGGCCATCGCCCTTTTTGGAGCGACAACATTGGGCGGAACCGCGAACAGCGCCGATCCCAATACAATCCGTATCGTGGATTACTGGAATGTCCGGACGGACTGGCTGATGTCCTCCGACGATTCCAATCTTGGCACGCGCGCGGGTTGCTTTGAGGGGCTGACCAGTACAGACTATGAAAACAAGTTGCAGCCGTCGCTTTCGACATCCTGGGCGCAGACGACCCCCACATCCTGGGATTTTACGTTGCGAGCGAACGTCAAATTTCAGGACGGCCAGCCGCTCAATGCTGCGAACGTGGCCAACGCCCTCAACAATCTCTTGACCGCCTCCGTTCCCGCTCGCGCGTTTTCGCCCAAGCAGATCAAATCGGTAGAACCGGTCAGTGACAATGTCGTTCGCGTGACAACGCACGAACCGTCAGTGATGGTTCCCTTGCAAATGGCAAGCGCGGCGACATCGATCCTTTCGCCGGCCGGTTACAAAGACGGCAAAGTAAATCCGATGGGCACTTGCACCGGTCCCTTTATCATCACCGAGGTCGATCCGAGGCAGGGAATGATCGTCAAGCGCAACGATGACTACTGGGGCGGAAAACCCAAACTCGATGGTGCAGAAATCAAGTTCATCCCCGATGCAAACAGTCGCGCACTACAAATCAGAACCGGTGAGGCAGACCTTATCCGTCTTGTTCCACCGCTTGTTGTCGGCAGTCTGAAGGATACGCCCGGCATCAAGATCGAAGCGTTGAACGCACCGCGCATTACCATGATGTTGATGAACAACAAGAGGGCTCCCTTTGACAACCTCAAGGTCCGTCAGGCAATCCAGGCAGCCATCGATACGGCGGGCATCGCCGACGCCATTTACGAAGGTGCTGTGAAACCCGCCATCGGACCATTCGTGCCAAGCGACCCGTGGGCGTTGAAAGAAACCAGTCTTCCTTACGACCTGGAAAAAGCCAAGGCGCTTTTTGAAGAGGCCGGCGTCAAACCTGAGACACTCAAGCTCGAACTCATCGCCTACACCAGCCGTACCGAGTTCAAGGATGTCGCGGCAGTTATTCAGGAGCAACTGGGCGCTCTTGGAATTCAGATCAGAATAAAGGCCGCCGAATATAACGCGGTCGAGCGCGATGTACTTTCCGGCAATTACGATATGATGCTCCTGTCCCGCGGTTACCTTGTCGATGCAGCGGAACCGGCGAGTTACCTGAACGCAGACTACAGCTGTGACGGCAGCTTCAACATGTCTCACTATTGCTCGCCTGCGACGGATGCCAAATTGAAAGAAATGTACAGATTGGCAGATCCATCTGCGCGTGCGGCGCTCTACCGCGAGGTCGCACAGACCATTCAAGACGAGGCCGTGACGGTGTTCCTTGTTAACGAGACCGCCTACGACGCCTACAATCCGAAGATTAAAAACTATAGAACCCACCCGCTGAACTACTACACACTCACCCCCACCCTATCACTTGATTGATTGGCCCTGTAATTTGCGCCGATGTCTTTGAAATCAAGTCAATCACTTGTCGGACACCGCGCGGTACTTCCGCCGCGCGGTGTCCGACGTTTCGCCTCGGCGCATTGACCCGTCAGGTCATTCTTCGTCACCGGGCAAGTTGGCGGGCGCGCCGTTATGCGAAGTCCGCCAGGGCACAGGTTGAAACTGCTGCTTCAAAATTTCCAGGAACCGGGCCGTGCGCGCGACCCGCCCGTCACGGCTATCGAGCAGGGCGACGACATCGGCATCCGGCAACTGCCAGTCCGTCAGGAGCGGAACGAGACGGCCGGCGCGAAAATCGTCGGCGACGTCCCATTCTGAACGGATGATGATTCCAAGCCCGGCCAGACCCCAGTGCTTGATAACCGCGCCGTCATTACTGCTCATCGCCGGCTGAATACGCAGCGTCAGGGGCGGTTGGTCTCGGTGGCTGAAGCGCCACAAGGTGACGTCGGCGTGATCTTCCCGAATGACGGCGCATGCATGGTTGCTCAATGCTTCAGGCCGCTCGGGCACTCCATTACGTTCGAGATAGGATGGCGCGGCACAAAGGATGCGGCGGTTCGGGGCAAGGCGATGAACGATAAGGCTGGAGTCCGTCAGAGGGCCCACATGAATTAGCACATTCCAGGCATCGCTGCGCAGGCTTACCGGATCTTCGAACAGCGACAGGGTGAGCTTTACCTCAGGATGCTGCTGCCGCAGCGCCGCCATCGCGGGTGCAATATAGAGCCTGCCAAACCCGAAGGGCGCGGCCACCCGCAAATTCCCCGTTACAACCTGTCGGCGCTCCAGCAGCTCCTCTGTCATTATCTCTATGTTAGTCAGGATTTCAACGCCGCGTCGCGCAAGGAGTTGACCTTCTGCGGTGAGGTGCAGCCGGCGACTGGTGCGCTCCAACAGCCGAACGCCCAGCCGCTGTTCGAGTTGTTGTAATCGCTGCGTTACCGCAGACGGCGTCACGTCAAGCGCCCTGGCCGCTGCTGCCAGTGACGGTGCGGTACTGACGATGCGAAAAAATTCGAGGTCGGTTGATGTAATCATGAAGGGACAACTTAACGCAATATACAAAGCCGTTAAATAGCATCTGAACGCTAAGCTCGCTAGTGTAGGCATATGAAAGCCGTAACCGACGCCCAAATCCCCTGCCCTGTTTCATTCAGGATCTGGTGGCTGCAATCCGGCCTCACATCTTTGTTGAACTACTTTTGCCTGGCATGTCGGAACGGAGTGTCAGGGGACGCTGCGACAGCGAGACGGAGAATGAAATGGCGCGACTGCCACGGACGCCCGTCCCGACGCTAGAGACCTCAATGTCGCCTGACCTGAGAATGAGTTGGAGAATTCAAGCATGAGCCCTATCGTCCATCGGATCCAAAGTGACGAAAAGCTTCCCGAAAGGGTCGATATCGTCGTGATTGGCGGCGGCATTGTCGGAAGTGCAGCCGCCTACTTCCTGTCCAAACGGAACTACAGGGTTGCGCTGGTCGAAAAAGGCTGGATCGGTGGTGAGCAGTCCGGCCGCAACTGGGGCTGGTGCAGACAACAGAACCGCGACGCCCGTGAGCTTCCGCTTGCGATGAAAGGGATGCAGCTTTGGGACCGTCTTGGTGAAGAGATTGGCGAGGATCTGGGCTTTCGGCGTAACGGGCTGATCTATGCGTCAACCCGCTCTGCCGACGTTGAGCAATGGGAGCGATGGCGGGACGTGGCGCGCCAGTTCGACTTCGAAACCCATATGCTTACAGCGAAACAGGCAAAAGAAATGACCCCCGGCAGCACCAGGGATTGGATTGGCGGCGTTTATTCGCCGACCGATGGCAAAGCGGAGCCCTCCCGCGCCGCCCCGATCCTGGCACACGGCGCTCGCAAGAATGGCGCGGTTATCCTTCAAGACTGCGCCGCACGTGGCCTTGATATCAGCGGCGGGAGAGTATCGGGGGTTATTACGGAAAAAGGTCTGATCCGCGCCGACATGGTCCTGTGTGCCGGTGGCGCCTGGGCTTCAATGTTCTGCCGGCGGCACGGCATAGACCTGCCCCAGGCTGGCGTCCGCCAGACGACGCTTCGAACCAAACCCACCGCGGACGTCGTCAAGGGCGGCTTTTACAACCCCGAAGTCACCCTGACACGCCGCTTGGATGGAAGTTACACCATGGCGCTCAGCGGACGCGGAACGGTTGAAATCACGCCGCAGGGCCTCCGCTATGCAACGCAGTTTGTTCCCATGTTCCGAAAACATATGAAAGCCCTTCGTGTTCGGCTGGGCCGTTCATTCTTTGAGGGCCCGGAAGCGCTGATGCGCTGGAACTTTGATTCAATCTCCCCGTTCGAACGTGTACGCGTGTTGGACCCTGCCCCCAACAAAAAGATGGTCAGTTTGACCCTCGAAAAAGCAAAGGCGATTTATCCAGCGCTTGGGAATGTCGAAGTCACGCAGGCTTGGGGTGCCTGGATCGACACGATGCCCGATGCGATGCCGGTGATTTCTCAAGCGCCCTCCTTGCCTGGTTTCTTCATAGCGGCTGGTCTGAGTGGGCATGGTTTCGGTCTCGGGCCCGCGGCTGGCCATTTGGCGGCTGACATCATCACGGGCGATGTACCGATCTCCGATCCCAATCCTTACCGATATTCGCGATTTTTCGACGGATCGCGTATTCAGGCTCCCGGTGGGATATGACGTCGACGCCGTTAAGCCTTGCTGCCCGGCGCAATTTTCATCTCCCTGGAATTAAGCAAGTCGACCCGGCTGGTGATAGCCTGTCGCCTTGTAGCGGGAAGATGTCTCGCCACACCGTGGCGGAGGTGAGTTAATTGGCCTGTTCGAATGCTGCGCTGCGCTTCGCCAGAAAGCAAAACGGCGGCGCCCAATCGCATCGTATGCAGGCCTTGCCCCTCTCCCTGGCAAAGCGGTAACGTCAATCGCGAGCAGGGCGTGTCAAAAGCCGGAAATCCACGTCTAAGAGCAACCATGGTCGCGCTCGCAGGACTGTGGTTACGGCACCAGCCGACCTCAACGCTATCTTGCTGGTTTAAGAAGCGTATCGCACAAAACGGCGGCCGTTTGAAAAAGCCGATGATTGTGGCACTGGCTCGCAAGCTGCTCGTTGCACTGTGGAAATACGTGAGCTCCGGCGTCGTGATCGAAGGTGCAATCATGAAAACTCCCTGAGGCGGGAAGTACCCGTGATACGAGAATTCAAATCCTCGGGGTGTGATCAGCCCTGACGGATCCAGGTGAACGGACCGGGATTCCGTGTGGCTAAGAGCCGGTCTTGAGATTGGTCCCGTTCTCCTGAGCCCGCGCCCGCGAAAGCGGGAAATGGTGCTGCCGTCTGGAGCGGCGACCGTATGTGAGGTTGTACAGGCTCGATAGCAAGCCGGTAAAGCGATTGGCTCAGACCATGGATCCGCTAAAAAAGGACGCTTTGCGACGACAGCAAAATGAACCGTTGACAAAAAACCTGATGTGAGCGGAATCGAACTGGCGACACCGTCATTACGAAAATTTCTCAGTTCGAGGTTCGTCTGCCAACCAAGAGCTTGGTTTCACCGCACGACTGATTGGGGATGGGACCGAAAAACCGTCTACATAATCATAACTGCAGATAGTGGTCATTAATGCAACTGCGCCGCATTGGTCGCTTGGCTAATGGCATCAGACGGTCTTCGACACCTCAGGTTCGCCGCGACATCAGTTTTCCAACCTCGGTCATATGCTGCGTTCCCCAAGCACAAAGTGGCTTCAGCGCCTCGGCAAGCGTCTCGCCGAACGGCGTGAGTGAGTATTCCACTTTCGGCGGGATTTCCTTGAAGTCATGCCGATCGACAATCCCGTCGGCCTCTAGTTCTTTAAGCTGCTGGATGAGCATCTTGTCGCTGACGTTACCGACAGCACGCCTGAGGTCGCCGTAACGTCGAGCTTCGTAAGCGAGGTGAAACAGGATCAACGGCTTCCATTTTCCGCCAATGACAGCGAGTGAGGCGTCGAGCCCGCAGACGAAATTGGACGTAGCCATCATGAGCACCCTCTACTTACCAAAAGGTGCATACTAGCAAAGAAGAAAGTCGGTTTCTATGTTGATCTCGCATGACATTCTGAAAGGTAACTATGATGGGCAGACTTCAAGGCAAAATTGCCGTCATCACAGGCGGAAACAGTGGGATCGGTCTGGCGACAGCGAAGCGGTTCGTTGCGGAGGGCGCAGAAATCTTCATCACCGGCCGCCGTCAGGAGGAACTTGACAGGGCGGTAGAGTCTATTGGCGCTAGAGTGACGGCGGTACAGGGCGATGTGTCGCGGCTGGACGATCTCGATCGGTTGTTTGAAACGGTGCGGGAGAAGAGCGGGCGAATTGACATCCTCTTCGCTAATGCGGGTTTAGGCACGTTCGCCCCGCTCGGCGCGATTGACGAGGCGTCTTTCGATCAGACATTCAACGTCAACGTCAAAGGTACGTTGTTCACCGTGCAGAAAGCACTTCCGCTTATGCAGAGGGGCGGATCGATCATCTTAACCGGATCGACAACCGGCTCCATGGGAACTGCAGCGTTCAGCGTCTATAGCGCCACAAAGGCAGCAATCCGCAACTTTGCCCGCAGCTGGGCCTTAGATCTTAAGGGGTCGGGTATCCGGGTCAACGTACTATCGCCCGGCGCCACGGAGACACCTGGTCTGAAGGGTCTGGTAACACCTGCAGAGGAGTCTGCGCTGCTTCAAGGTCTAGCGGCACAGATTCCGCTCGGTCGGGTCGCAAATCCCGAAGAGATTGCGGCTGTCGCCCTCTTTCTGGCCTCAGAAGATAGTAGCTTTATGACAGGCGGCGAAGTCTTTGCTGACGGTGGCGCAGCGCAGGTTTAGGATCTGGAAGCCCCCAAGCGTGATTGCCTGGGGGCCCTTCGGGGCAAGAATCTGATAGCTAAAATCCCGTCGTTTGAAATTGCATTGGTCGCAAGCGGCGGAAGCAGTTGAGGGCAAGTAGACTTAGCGCTTTTGAGCGCTAGCCGTATCGGACCGTCAGCGGAAATTGGTCAGCCGCCGTGTTCCCGAAGCAAATGTCGAGGGACCGCAGGTCTCTCATCAGCTTGCACACGATGCAGGAAGGAACACCCACCTCGTGCTGCCGTGCTTGAGCTGATTGCTCTACCCCGGGGCGCGTAAGTGCGAACACATCAATGCTGTATTAGGGCCAGTCCTTACCTTCTTATTTGAGACCCGTCCAATGAGCTGCAAACGCCAGCATGTCAGCCGCCTCCTCGATTACCTTGGTCGTCGGCTTGCCCATGCCGTGGCCCGCCCCGGTGTCGACCCGCAGCAGCCGTGGGCGCGGCCCGAGATCAAGGGCCTGCAGCGCGGCGATATATTTGAAGCTATGGGCCGGCACCACGCGATTATCCGCTTCACCCGTCGTTACCAGGATCGCCGGATAGTGCCTGCCCGGCTTGACGTTGTGATACGGCGAGTACGACAGCAGATTGCGGAAGTCCTCCTCGCGGGCAGGATTGCCGTATTCGCCAAGCCATAATGCACCGCCGGTGAACTTGTCGAAGCGCAGCATGTCCATGACGCCGACGCTTGGCAGAGCCGCCCCAAACAGGTCCGGACGCTGGTTGACGACCGCACCGACCATCAAGCCGCCGGCGGAATCGCCGTAGATCGCAATCCCATTTGGCGGCGCTATCTTGCTCGCGTGCAGATATTCGGCTGCGGCGATCATATCGTCAAAGCCGTTTTGTTTCTTCAGGCCGCGTCCTGCCTCGTGCCACGTCGTGCCGTATTCGCCGCCGCCACGTATGTTGGCGAAAGCGACCGCGCCGCCCTGCAATATCCATGGCGTCAGCATCGCGGAATAAGCCGGTGGCATCATGAGCCCAAATGCGCCGTACCCGGTCAGAAGGGTCGGGACCGGGCCGACCGTGTCCTTCCGGCGCGCAATGAACATCGGCACGCGCGTGCCATCCTTTGAACGGAAGAAGCGCTGTTCGACAGTGACCAATGCCAGATCCGCGCTGATCGCGGGCTCTACCCAGGCAACCAGCTGTCCGCTCTCAACGTCGTATTTGTAGACCGTCTCGGCTTGGTTAAAGCTGCCATAGAGGATGAAGGCTTCTCGATTGCCCGGTTCGCCAAAAACAGCGTGCACGCTACCCATGCCGGGCAGTTTCACGACACCGTCGGGATTTCCATCGAGCCGGAACCGGCGCATCTCAAATTTTACATCGACGAAATAGATCGCCAGTATCCGATCGCCAGCGATGTATGCGCCCGTCAGGTGAGCATCCTGCTCAGGCACGACGTCGATGAAGACGGGCTCCGAACTGGCGAGATCAACGCTGACGATCTTCGATCTTTCCGGACCCTTGGTGGCCGCCAGCAGAAGTTTTGTCCCGACATTGCCGATGACAGACCACCGATCAGTCGAATTTTCGATTAGAGTTCGAGGTGATTGGCCCCTCTGCTCCAGGTCGACCACCGAGACGTCCGCGTGAACCAGGTCGTCGGTCGAATAGATGATCATGTAACGGCCGTCAGGAGTGAGCCCAGCGGAATTGACCCGCCCCGGCTTCGACGGCGTTGCGAAGAACAGCGTATCGTCCGCCTGGGGCGCACCGATCCGATGGAAGTAGATCGCATGGTTGATAAGGCCGGTGGTGTCCGAAACTTCGGGCTTTGGCTCCGGGTATCGCGAGTAATAAAATCCCGATCCGTCATTCGCCCATGCTATCTGTGTCATGCGAGCCCACTGCACAACGTCGCTCGTCTCCTTGCCGTTTGCCACATCGAGGACGCGGATGGTGCGCCAGTCGCTGCCACCGTCCTGAACGGCATAGGCCACATATGCCCCATCTCGTGATGCTCTCCATTCCGCGAACGTGACGGTGCCATCCGTCGACCATGTCGCGGGATCAAGCAAAATGCGCTCTTGGCCGGCATCATCACGCATGACCAGTAGGGGCTGGTTCTGGCCCCCGGCTCTCCGCGTAAAGAAATAGCGGCCCCCGCTCCTCTGTGGGATGCCGACGCGTTCATAGTCAAAGGTCGAGACGAGCGATCGGCGGAACACGTCGCGTGCAGGAAGGTGGGAAAGATGTTGCGTCGTGAAGCGCCGCTGCGCGTCGATCCAGGAAGCGACATCCGTGTCGGAGCGAGGATCACCCTCGAGCCACCGATAAGGATCGGGCACCGACACACCGAACTGCGTCTCAACGACTGCTTTGCGCCTTGTCTGGGGATAAACGATCGGTTTGGCATCAGGATGCGGTGAAGGAACGTTCGCCTTGTCTTCTGCCGCCGAACCAGTTTTCTGCGTGCCCGCCATAACAGCAAGCGCGCAGATTGCTTTGCCGAAGCGTCGCCGGGAGATCAACGGCACCATTGTGGCCGCTCCCCGCGTTGGCGCGCCCGCTCTGCTTCACGGTTGCAGCGCATCCTGCGGACGGTCTCCACATTGTTGCGCGCAGCTTCGGCATTGTTGCGCTGCTGCTCGGAAGCGTTGAATAAGGCATCGTCGCGGCGGCGCTGCTGTTCAATCATGCATCTCGTGTATTCCCTGCCGTGAACCGCGCCGAAACTTTCGCAGGTTCTGCTGTCTTCCCGGTGCGCTTCGCGGCCCCAATCGATAGCGGATGCAGTGTCGGTGATACCTGCGCTCAAAAGCGCGGCGAGCGCGATCAGCATAGCTCTATGCCGACTGGTAGGGTTGTGTCGTATCATGGCCTTGGTTTCCTTTCGGCGCCATCATTGGCGATGGCGCTAGAAAAACAGGGCAAGATTGCGAGAACATGGGACCGGGAATAAAATGCTTTCAGGAAATGCTTCGCATCGTACGATCCTGCAGCGTTCAGTCACACGGGCGGCCGAGCGTGGCTGTCGCGCGCTCAACGATCCAACTCCGAACCGAGTCGAGGATTGATCGGCTCGCCAAGAGGAACTCAACGCGCCCCAGAAAGTCGTTTCAGCGCAAAGACACGCAAATCTGGCAGGGTCCGAGTGCCAGCAATCGGCTGAATATCTAGCCGAGAATTCTAATCTTCAACGCTTCGCCAGTAATGGTCAATGATATGCTGGCCATTGTTGACGATCCGTTGACCCAGCTCCGGATCGCCGCCTCGCATCGTCTCCGGATCGCCGCCGCAGAGGCGAATGAAGGCAACTTGCTGAACCGTGAACAGGAAATAGTCTCTGCTGGTTGGCTCGAACTGAAGTCGTGACTCTTTGAGTCTTTTCGCGACTTCGGCTGCCGCCTCGTCGATCGCTTTGAAAACCGTCTCCAGCATCGCGTGCTCTGCGGCTTCGCGGATTTCGAGAAATTGCCGTTGCTCGGGCGTTGGCAAGGTGCAAGTCTTCTCGTTCATAGGTTCTCCATAACGTCTGGTACGCAGCGTTGAAAATGCGTCACTGCGAGCCGAAATCGGCACGCACGATGGTTCCGCCGCCGGGCGCGCTTAAGATGGACACTCTGCCCTCATGTCGTTCAATGATCTGCTGCACCAAGTTCAGGCCGAGGCCGCTGCCCGTCGAACGCGGTCGCAGGCGGTGGAAGGGTTCAAAGACGCGATCGCGCTCTTCAAGGGGTATGCCCGGACCATCGTCTTCAACCTCAAATCCGGAACCTGTCACGCGCAAAATGACATGGTGCCCGCCGTGCTCGATCGCGTTCTGGACAAGGTTCGTCATTGCCCGCTCGATCGCACCCGCATCACCGCGAAGCACTGACGCGCCTTCGATCTGCACCTCTATTGTGCGCACCGAGGCAATAAATAGCGGTGCCAGATCCGCCGCGACGCGACGGGCGAGAGCTCCAAGATCGACGCGTTCGTCGGCCCGTTCGGCATCCAAGCGCTGTATGTCAAGCATTTGCTCGGCAAGATTGCTCAGGCGTGCCACATCGGCGCTTAGCTTGCGTGTCGCTGGTTCGGTCGCTGTATCAATTTTCAAGCGCAGGATGGCGATGGGCGTGCGCAATTCGTGCGCGGCGGAGGCGATGAAACGCCGCTGCTGTTCATAGCCCTCATCGAGCCGGCGAAGGGCGTCGTTCACGGCACGCACCAACGGCGCGATCTCACTTGGCACGTGCTCCTCGCTCAGGCGTCGCCCACGCCGGTTCGCGTCGATCTGTTCAGCTTCCCTGGCGATCCTGGATACGCCGGCAAGTGCTTGCCGCACGATCCAGGGCGTCACGAACAGCGAGATCAGCGCGAGTGCGAGGAAGATGGGAATGACAATGACATTGGACGCGAGCAGAACGATAAGACTGACTCCTGTCAGCTTGCCATGTCCAAGGATCGTGAGCGTTCCGGCCGGAGCGATCTCGCGCCGTATGACCGCTGATAACCGATAGGGGGGATTGCGATCGCGCAGATGCGCATAGGACAGATCCTTCAATCGGCCCAGAAGCGATGCATACTGCGAAGGGATGTCGCCGAATCTCACATTTTGGCCTGCATCGTCCTCAGCGACAAACCAAAGGGCAGGCGATTTTTCTCGAAGCTCGGCAAGCTCGGCTGTTTCGCGGATCGAGAGCCCACCATCCTGATCCCGGACGATCGCGCGCGCGATAACCGGAGTTATCGCCTCATCGGTATAGAGCCCGCCGCTATCCATGCGAAGCGCCAAAGCCATGAAGAATGTACAGGCGATGAGCAATGTCGCAAGCTGGAAGATCAGCGGCTTGACGATCAGGGGGCGCTTTAGCGACGGCTGACCTCGCTTCATGTCAGACCCTTCAACAGGTAGCCGACACCCTTGATCGCATGGATTTCGATCCCCGCGTTCGCTTCAGCGAGCTTGCGGCGGAGACGCGAGATGTGGGAGTCCAGCGTATTCGACTGCACTTCGTCGTCGAAACCGAAAACTGCCTGTTCCAAGGCCTCTCTCAATACCGTTCTACCACGACGTTTTACGAGCGAAGCTAAAACGCGCAACTCCCGGCGGGTAAGATCCAGCCTCACACCCCCGACGCTGGCCTCATCATTCGCGACGTCGAAAACAAGCGCCCCGACATGGATTTCCTCGCTCGCAAGATCTGCGGGACGCCTTCGAACCGCGCGAATGCGGGCAAGCATCTCGTCGACATCGAACGGTTTGATAAGATAATCATCAGCGCCGTTGTCGAGGCCGGCAATGCGCTCTGTCACCTCGCCGCGTGCGCTTAAAACGATCACCGGAAGGCCGGGGTGGGTTTCCCGCAGTACTGGCAGGAGCGATAACCCATCGCCATCCGGGAGAGTACGATCAAGCAAGACGAGATCATAGGATCCAGACATGGCTGCCTCCTGCGCCATCGAGATGCAGTCCGCCTGATCGACAACGAAGCGCTCTCGCTCAAGCGCAACCCGTAAGGCATTTGCGAATTCTGTTTCGTCTTCGACAATTAATACTCTCAACAATCACACCTCGCGTCGCCATCGGTGAGGGGATTGGATTCTGCCAATCTCCGCCATAAACCGTTTGCCCATTTTGTTCTTATTGGCGCAACATTGCAAAATCCTGGCGTGACGCAATTGATCGTACGGCATCTTTGCACAGATGGGTCGGTGTTCTATTTTTACGCCGTTCAGCAGTCCGCCGAGTTAAGTTCCCCTTAGAAGCGTCAATCCTGTGACGCGGTCACTTTCTCTGCGAGGACCCCTCTTTCTGGGTAGGTGAGCCCGGACCATGAGCGCCACGCCTGACAACGCGACACCGGCGGCAACGTCAGCGGCCGTGATTTGGATGCACTGGCAAAGTCACGTGACCAAACTCACGGTCGCGTTGCAGACAGGTTCTTGTCCTGCAGCCACGTTCGGATTGCCTGGACAAGTTCCCGCTTGCGCTCCAGCGGCAGCCAATGTGCTCCGAGCAGATTTACAATCGTCAAGTCTGTACAGGCCGCGCGCATCGGGTCGCCATAGCGATTGCCGTTGATGGTGTTGATCTGGTCGTACTCGCCATTCACGAACATCACGGGCTTCAAGATCTGACCGCCGTTCGGCGCGCGGCGGGCATAGGCGATATTGGCCGCGTCGTTCAAATACCACGCACAGGGTGGGCGAAAGCCATGGGCGTCGAACGCCTCGACCAGGGCGTCGAAATCAGCCCCGGGCCAAAGCGCCGGATCGGGCTTCATCGGGGGCGCGCGATGCGCCTCGCCGAAGCGTCCGCCCTTACGGGTGACCAACGCATTTGCCGATGGCTTGCCCATGCTTGTCGGATCGCCGGAGCGGTAGATCGATGCCAGTGATGCGGCCTTATCCGCGTCGAGGTCCGAGACCGCGGCCTCGAAGTGCGTCGTGTAGTAGCGGTAATAGTCCCACTGCCCGTCGGGATACTCGTTGGCCGGGTAGATCGTCCGGTCGATCAAAGCGACAAGGGTAGGTAAAGCGTTCGCATCAGCGAAATAGGAAACAGAGATCAGCACGACGCCGCGACTGCGGGCGGGCTCGTGCGCGACCAATGACGCGGCAATGACGCTACCCCAATCATGACCGACCCAGATCGCAGGTTTACCGCCGAAATGGTCATGCAACTCTGCCATGTCCCTGACAACCTGCTCATTCGTGTAAGCGTCGAGTGCCGCCGGTGCAGACGAGCCGCCATATCCTCGCATGTCGGGCGCGATGCACCGCCAACCATCGGAGGCCAAAGCCTCCATCTGCGCGCGCCAGATTAGGCTGAGTTCAGGCCAGCCGTGAAGAAAGATCATCAACGGTCCATCGACCGGCCCGCATTCGAGATAACGAGTCGTATGGCGGGGAGTAGAAAACGTTCGGGACGCAATGACGGCCGAGGTTGCCGCCCACACGCCTGTCGGCAAGGTCGCAACGGCTCCCAATCCCTTGAGAACTGTCCGTCTTTTTAATCCAGTTTTGGCGGCATCGGGCGCGCGGTATTTTACGGAGTCCATGTTCATCTCCTTTCACATGCACTTCAGATAGGCTTGACAAGTGCGCGCGATAAGCGCGGTAATCCTGCATGAGGCTTTAAGCAAAACTTCAAGGTAGTTTTTTGCGATACAGAGACACCCTTGATGGCGTGGCCATGTTCCTCGCCGTGGCGGAAGCAGGTAGTTTCTCGGAGGCCGCCCGGCGTCTGGGCATTTCGCCGTCCGCGGTCAGCCAGGCGATCGGGAGCCTTGAGAAGCGGCTTGGGACGCCGCTCTTTCGTCGCTCGACGCGTAGCGTCAGCCTGACAGACGTGGGCAACGACTATCTGCTCGCGGCCGCTCCGGCGGTCGAACAACTCAGGCAAGCTGCGGAGGACGCGACAGGCCGGAGTGGCCGCCCCGCTGGTCCTTTGCGTCTCACCATGCCGCGGGCACCCTTCGATCTGATGATCGCCGACACGTTGGTCGAGTTCAAAGATGCGTTCCCTGAGGTGGAACTGGAGATAGCTGTCGAAGCGCGTCTGGTCGACATCGTGAAGCAGGGCTACGACGCCGGCCTACGCTTCGGCAACCACCTTGAGAAGGACATGGTTGCCGTCCAGATCGCGCCTCCCTCGGCGGCGATTTTGGTCGCAGCGCCCGCCTATCTAGCGAACCGGCCAAAGCCGTCGGGTCCGAGCGACTTGCTGAACCACCGGGCGATTGTGTGCCGAAGCCAGATCACGGGATCGATTATTCCCTGGACGCTGGTATCGGCGGACGACAGGATGCAAATCTCGCCCGCTGATGCAACCGTTGTCCACGACCTTGCCTCGCAAATCGACCTAGCAGCACGTGGTCTTGGAATCGTTAGCGTCCCGAGCGCAATGGTGAGAGACCTCATCGATAGAGGAATCCTGTCGTGGGTTCTGCCTTCATGGTCCTCTCCGATGGAAGCACTGTACATCTACTTCCCCAGCCGCCGTCATCAATCTGCGGCGTTGCGCGCGTTTATTGGTTCACTGAAGAGCCGTACATAGCATTCGTCCAGAGTGGTCAGCGCGTCGCTGGTCAGGAGCTTGGCACGAAACTGCATACTCGTCCTTTATCACCTTGAACCCTATCGAACCGGCGACCCCCTTATTCGCAGGACGGCGCGAGTGAGCTGAACTTTCTTCACCGCACAGTGCCGGCGCTCCTCCAAAATACGAGCGCCTGACTGGATTATTGCGATGGCCAGCTTTCGTCATCAAGCGGCTGGCGAAGTCGATGAAACAGGCTGCCTGAGAAGCCAGAGATCAGAAGCCGTAGCGTCGATCAAGTTCTTGGAGGGCAGCCTGAACCTCATCGATGGAAACCGACTCCGGTGTTCCGGGAATATGGCGGAACAACGGCTTCGAATCGACCGAATAGAAATCCGAGGCCCATGCCGCCAGGATGGTCCGCTTGTCATGTGCGGTGAGAGCAGTCGCTTTTACGACATCGATCGGCCGCTCAATCTGCATGCCCTGAAGCAGGATCGCCGGCCCCATCGCCGCGGCATTGCTCACGGCCTGCTGTAACATCTCGTGCATGTCGGCCTTCCTATCGAACGTGTGGATCTTTGTCCCGCCGAAGGTGCGATGCCGCGATGGCATCATTCTCCGGCGCCAGCAGATCATGCTTTTCAGCGAAGGCGGCGAATAGGCCGCGCGCGGTCTCCGCTTCGATCTCGCCGCGCAGTGCCGCACTACAGGCTTTCAGCGCCATCGAGTGTGCCGTGTCACGCAACG